>JAYULP010000029.1:0-2691 GCA_043763445.1 Polaromonas sp. | reverse complement strand
CTTCTTTGAGCGAGACTGCCCACGGAAAGAGAAAAGCAATTTCAAGGTCAAATAGAATAAATAAGATTGCAACGAGATAGTAGCGAATGTCAAACTTCATTCGCGCATCCTCAAATGCTTCAAACCCACATTCGTAAGGCGAATTTTTTTCGCTATCAGGACGCACTGGTCCGAGTAGCCGCCCCAAAACCTGCGGCACGATACCTACAGCGATACCTACGATCACAAACAGTAACACCGGAAGATACTCGTCGAGATTCATCTTGACTCAACACCTTGAGAGATTGGAAAAATTTGCCGCTTGGAAATAAGTACTTGGCGGCCGATAAAAAAATTTACCTAGCAATTTCGGGATTCATAACCAAAATGCTTTTTGGTGCGGACGGCGAGACTCGAACTCGCACACCTTTCGGCACTACCCCCTCAAGATAGCGTGTCTACCAATTTCACCACGTCCGCGATTTTTATACAGTGTCGACCGAGTTTGACAGAAGAATTTGATCCTTTTCTACTGTTCGGCGATGTTCCCATTTTAACCCGGAATTAGCTACCGCCCAGATGGGTACGTGTCTAAAACGGCATTATTTAGTGGGGATTTGTGCTGCACCTGACGCTGGCGTTCCTGGCGCTACAACGGTAGCCGTCCCTACTGGAATCTGCGCTGCACCAGAAGCCTGGGTCGCCGGCACAGCAAGTGGCAGCGTTTGCAGCACACTGGTGTTCGTGCGCGGCTGAGCGTTACCGAAGTAGGCCAACAACAAGGTGCAGGCAAAAAATACAGTCGCCAAAATGCCTGTGCCGCGCGACAAAAAATTGGCACTGCCGCTGGCACCAAAAAGGCTACCCGATCCGCCGCTGCCAAACGCAGCGCCCATGTCAGCACCTTTGCCATGTTGCACCAAAATGAGTCCCACCATGACAATGGCCGACAACATTTGTAGAACAAGAACAACCGTTAGAACAACATTCATAAATACTCCTGATTAGTAATGCGCAACGCAGATTAAAGCTGAGCTGCTGCAACGATGGTTAAGAAATCTGCAGCTTTGAGCGACGCACCGCCAATGAGTCCGCCGTCAATATCGGGCTGCTCCAGTAGCGTCGCGGCATTTGCAGCATTCATGCTGCCGCCGTACAAAATTTTGACACGGCCAGCTTGGGCTGAAGCTGCCAACAACTGGGAGCGCAAGATGGCATGAACCGCTTGGGCTTCGTTTGGTGTGGCGGTTTTGCCTGTGCCAATTGCCCACACAGGCTCATAGGCCACCACAATTTGGCTGATGCAATGCCCATTCGCGTGAATTACAGCAGCCAGTTGTCGTTTAACAACTGTTTCTGTTTGCCCGGCCTGACGCTCTGTTAAGGTTTCACCAACACACACAATCGGAGTAATTCCGGTCGCCAAAGCCGCCTTAGTTTTGGCGGCAACCAATACATCGGTTTCAAAATGATGTTGGCGGCGCTCTGAGTGGCCGACGATCACAAAATCGCAGCCCAGTTCTTTGAGCATGGCACCACTGACCTCGCCGGTGTAGGCACCGCTGGCTTGCGCCGACAGGTCTTGCGCGCCTACCGCCATAGCCGCTAATCCGCGGTACGCATTTTTGAGCCCGTGCACCTGCGTGAGGTACAGCGCCGGGATGCATACCGCGACATCGCACGACAGCAGCGCACCGCGCTCAGCCAACCCCTCAGCCAGGGCAGCCAATAGGGCGGCATTGGCTGTCAAGCTGCCATTCATTTTCCAATTTCCTGCAATCAGTTTTTTCATACAGCGTAAAGACTCACAACCACCGATTACCAGATAAGAACGATTTTTCCGACGTGTTGACTAGACTCCATCACGGTGTGAGCGCTCGCAGCATCAGCCGCCGCAAAAACACTGCCAATAACAGGCTTGATCGCACCTGAGTCAAGCAGTGGCCAGACCTTTTTTCTCAAGGCAGTAGCAATGGCTGCCTTGAACTGCAGCGATCGGGAACGCAGCGTTGAGCCTGTCACCGTCAGACGCTTGCGCAACAGCAAACCTGCGTTGAACTCGGCTTTCACGCCGCCCTGCACAGCAATGACAGCTAAGCGGCCATCGTCAGCAAGACATTCGATTTCGCGCGCCAAATAGCTACCGGCAACCATGTCCAAAATGACATTTACCCCAAGACCAGCAGTTATTGCGTTCACCGATGCTACGAAGTCGTCCGTCTTGTAATTGATGGCGTGGTCTGCACCTAAGGCAATGCATGCGCTGCATTTGTCGTCGCTACCGGCCGTGACGATCACCAGTGCACCCAACGCCTTAGCCATTTGAATAGCCGCCACGCCAATACCGCTGGAGCCACCATGAATCAGCAATGTCTCGCCAGCCTGCAGTGCCGCCCGGTCAAACACATTGCTCCACACGGTAAAGAATGTTTCGGGAAGTGACGCCGCTTGCGCGTCAGTTAAACCGTTAGGCACTGGCAGGCACTGGCCAACAGGCGCAACACATTGCTCCGCGTACCCGCCGCCCGGCACCAGCGCGCACACCCGGTCGCCTAATTTGAAGCCCGAGGCAGCCATGGCAACTAGATCACCACCAATAATTTCACCAGCAACTTCAAGCCCCGGAATATCCGAGACGCCCGCCGGTGCCGGGTAGCTACCAGTGCGCTGCAACACATCAGGTCGGTTCACGCCGCTGGCCGCCACGCGAAT
>JAYULP010000028.1:0-2696 GCA_043763445.1 Polaromonas sp. | reverse complement strand
CACGCTTGCGGTTTACGCTAACGCTTGAGTGACTTGAAAAAGGGTTGTATGACACCTAACAACGCGCCTTCTACGCCGGCAAACGATGCCAGTCCGCGGCCCGCCTACCCGGCTAAACCCGCCGTGGCCAATGCCCGAAAACCGGGGCTGTACAGGCAGCGCTTGGCCGAGGCCATTGCCGCCTCACCCCCGTGTGAGTCGGAGCTGCGAATCGTTCGCCAGTGGAGCTGAGCCGGTCTCAAAAGCGCAGACCAATCAAAAAAGCCTGCTATTTATTCACTAGCAGGCTAAGGTTTAAATACAACGGCCAGAGACTTTTTGGCTCTTGAGACGGCCCAAACAATCAAATTGGCAGGCCATCGAACACTTGGTAAGTGTTTTTCAGCCAGACTTTGACCCGTTGGCGCTCTAGCAGGCCTAAGGCATGGTCAGTTTCACGGTCATTGATGGCGCGCCAAAAGCTGGTGTTGTGCTGGTCAATTTTGCGCATGCTGGCCTCGTGCAGCCGGGGCACCTCAATGACATGCGCGCCGTGTGCCAACGCTTTTTGCAGCTGCTCGGACTCTTTGAGCAACACGAAGTTCGAGCCCCGCCCGTGGTTTTGCACTACCACGTAGTTCGGCCCGTAGCCGTAGGTGTCGATCAGCCGACCCAGCAGCTCAACCGCGTCCTGGCCGTCGTCCATGACATGCCAAAAGTTCACCACGATGCCCATCTGCAAAAACAACTCAATTAACCCGGCGTCCTTGATCCAGCGCGCCAGCGGTGCAGACGTTTGGGCCGCCAGGTCAACCAAAACGGTTTGGTGAGGGTTGTCCTCAAATGCGGCGACGATCAGGTCCATGCCTTCAAAACTGTCGACCATCACCGGGCAGGCGTAGTGGGCATAAAAGCGGTTAAACGAGTGATGTGAGCGATCGGTGTCAAAGCCGGTAAAAGGCATTTCGCGGTCAATCAGGTATTGCGCCAGCAGCCTGGCGGTCACCGACTTGCCGACCCCGCCTTTTTCACCGCCGATGAAGTTGATTGATGCCATGTCAAAAATTCCTTTGTTTCAAATTCCGGATGCTAGAGGTACCAAGCCAGGTAGCTGCTGCTTAAAAAAGAACCCGACTGCGAATAGTGCCCGCGACCTGCGCCAGCTTGGCCAGCGCGGTGTCTGAGTGCTCGGCGTCAATGTCAATCACCACATAGCCTACGGCCTCATTGGTTTGCAAAAATTGAGCACAGATGTTGATCTGGTTGTCTGAAAACACCTTGTTGACCTGCGACAGCACGCCCGGCACGTTACGGTGAATATGCAGCAAGCGGTGTTTGCCTGCGTGGGCGGGCAGGGCCACTTCGGGAAAGTTCACCGATGAAGTCGAGGTGCCGTTGTCGCTGTATTTGACCAGCTTCAGGGCCACTTCGATGCCAATGTTTTCCTGCGCCTCCAGCGTGGAGCCGCCGACGTGAGGCGTCAAAATAACATTGTCCAGCCCGCGCAGCGCCGACTCAAAACCGTCGTTGTTGCTGCGCGGCTCGACCGGAAACACGTCAATAGCGGCGCCCAGCAGTTTTTTACTCCTGAGCGCTTGGGCCAGCGGCTCGATTTCCACGACGGTACCGCGTGAAGCGTTAATCAGCACGCTGCTCTGCTTCATGGCCGCAATTTGCGCGGCCCCAATCATCCACTGGGTAGCCTGCGTCTCGGGGACATGCAAACTGACCACGTCTGACTGCGCTAGCAAATCGTGCAGTTGCGCTAGCTGACGGGCATTGCCCAGGGGTAGCTTGGTCACCACATCAAAAAACACCACCTGCATGCCCAGGCCCTCAGCGAGCACTGACAGCTGTGTGCCAATCGAGCCGTAGCCAACAATACCCAGTGTTTTGCCGCGAATTTCAAACGAGTTATCGGCCGATTTGAGCCAGCCACCCCGGTGCGCCACCGCACTTTTTTCAGGCACCCCACGCAGCAGCAAAATCGCCTCAGCCAGTACCAGCTCAGCTACTGAGCGGGTGTTAGAAAATGGCGCGTTGAACACCGCAACGCCGCGCTCCCGGGCCGCCGCTAAGTCAACTTGGTTAGTGCCGATGCAAAAGCAGCCAACTGCTGCGAGCCGGTGTGCATGGGCAAACACCTCGGCTGTCAGCTGCGTGCGCGAGCGAATACCAACAAAGTGTGCATCGGCGATTTTGGCCAACAGCTCGGGGCCTTCAAGCGCACCAACGAGGCTTTCAATTTGGGTATAACCAGCGGCATGCAGCACCTCAACAGCTGAAGGGTGAATGCCTTCGAGCAGTAGAAACTTAATCTTGTTTTTGTCAGTAGATGTTTTCGGTAAGGTCATAGCACCAAGCAGGTAAGAAAAAAAGAAGGCCGCTAGGCAGCCGATGGTCAGCTCAAAAATAGTTTGTACGAGGCCCGGCGGCCCGGGGTGGTACGGAATCAAGTGGTTTGCTGCATTGCCTTTTTGCGGTCAATAGCTTGGCTGTTGGCCGCAAAAGCACTTTTTAGATCACTCCGGCCCGCGCCACCACAAGCTCGCCAAGATTGTGCAGACCATCGCCCCGTCAGAAAATGAGTGGCGAAGTATGGCGCAAGGCGCCGCGTTGCCGTCGCAAAAACGCGCCCAGCCCTAGGTTTTAGTTGCAGTCAAATTGTACCAACCGAAAATGTAGGGCAGCGGCCATGCTGGGCAGGCCGCAGGGCC
>JAYULP010000027.1:0-6625 GCA_043763445.1 Polaromonas sp. | reverse complement strand
GCCTCAGGCTTGGCGCCGATCAGCTCGACTTGGTATTTGTCCAGCACCCCATGGCGCCACAAATCAAGCGCACAGTTCAGCGCGGTTTGGCCGCCCATGGTGGGCAAAATTGCATCGGGGCGCTCTTTAGCAATAATTTTTTCAACTGTTTGCCACGAAATAGGCTCGATGTAGGTCACGTCAGCAGTGGCCGGATCAGTCATGATGGTGGCGGGATTGCTGTTGATCAAGATGACCTTGTAGCCCTCTTCACGCAGCGCCTTGCAGGCCTGAACGCCCGAGTAGTCAAACTCACAAGCCTGACCAATGATGATCGGGCCGGCACCAATGATGAGAACCGATTTAATGTCTGTGCGTTTAGGCATTCTTGTGCTCCTGAGCCTTTTCAATCATCGCCGTGAAACGGTCGAACAAATACGAGATGTCGTGCGGGCCAGGCGAGGCTTCAGGGTGACCTTGAAAGCAAAACGCTGGCTTGTCTGTGCGCTCAAGGCCCTGTAGCGTGCCGTCAAACAGGCTGATGTGCGTGGCGCGCAGGTTCGGTGGCAAGCTTTTTTCGTCCACAGCAAAGCCGTGGTTCTGGCTGGTAATACTGACCCGGCCGGTGTCGAGTTCTTTAACCGGATGATTAGCGCCGTGGTGGCCAAACTTCATTTTGAAGGTACTGGCGCCGCTGGCCAGCGCCATGATCTGGTGGCCTAGGCAGATGCCGAAAGTGGGGATACCGGTTTCGATCAACGCACTGACAGCGCTGATCGCGTAGTCGCAAGGCTGGGGGTCACCCGGGCCGTTGGCCAAAAAGATACCGTCTGGTTTGAGCCGGAGCACGTCGCTAGCTGTTGTTTGCGCTGGGACTACGGTAATGCGGGCACCGCGTTCGGCCATCATGCGCAAAATATTTTTCTTCACACCAAAGTCCAAAGCCACCACATGGAAACGGGGAGCTAACTGCTCACCGTAGCCGGTCTTGCCATCGGCGTTGGCCAGCAACCATTCGGTCTGCGTCCAAGCATACGGCGTTGCCGTAGACACCAGCTTGGCCAAGTCCTGCCCCGTCATACTGGGCGCGTCTTTTGCCGCAGCTATTGCCTTTTGCGTGTGGATTTGGGTGACCGCTTCACCATTGTCCAGTGCCACAATGCAGCCATTTTGAGCGCCGTGCGCGCGCAAATGACGGGTTAGCTGTCGAGTGTCAATGCCCGCGATTGCCACAGTGCCCTCTTTGATCAGGTACTGCGACAACGTCATAGCTGCACGAAAATTCGACGCAATTAAGGGCAAGTCTTTAATAATCAGCCCGGCGGCATAGACTTTACCCGACTCAACGTCCTCGGCGCTGACACCGTAGTTGCCAATGTGGGGGTAAGTCAGCGTGACAATTTGCTGACAATAACTAGGGTCAGTTAAGATTTCCTGATAGCCGGTCATAGCGGTGTTAAACACCACCTCGCCTGTCGTCAGTCCGGCAGCGCCAATGGAGCTACCAACAAAGACGGTGCCGTCTGCCAATGCCAAAATGGCATGATTTTTTTGAGCTAGTTGAGCCTGTAGAGACAAAAGCACTGGGCTCTCCGATGTAATAACGGCTCGCCCAAGCAGATGCAGGAATATGCACAAATCAGCGGAACGCCTGCTGCTGTGGGTCCTGCTAGCTGCTTTTAAAAAAGGGGATGTGCTTGAAGTTGCTTGGGCAAAGCTGGGGTTTGAAAAGCCTCCAAGTATAGCCCGCAGGCTTGGTGAAAACCCTGCGCGAGCCTAGGCGACAGGCCCGCACAACAGCGGGCATGTCACGCCGGCCGGGACATAGCGCTGGCGTGCAAACAAATCGCCGCCGCTGCCGCAACATTGAGCGACTCCTCTCCGCCCGGCTGCGCAATGCGCACCTGCAGGGCGGCGCTGTGCACAAGCTCGTCGCACACGCCTTGACCTTCGTGGCCCATCGCCCAGGCGCAGGGCATGGGCAGGCGGCACAAGTGCAGCGCCTGCCCCAAGTGGGAACTGGTGACCAGTAAAGGCACGGTCAGCACAGCCAAGTCAGCCCGTTCAAGCCCCTCGAACAGTTGCAGGCCAAAGTGCGCACCCATGCCGGCGCGCAGCACTTTGGGCGACCATAACGCGGCCGTGCCTTTGAGTGCCAGCACCTGGCTGAAGCCAAAAGCCGCAGCGCTTCGCAATATTGAGCCCACGTTGCCGGCGTCTTGCACTCGGTCCAAAATGACAGTGGCGCCGTTGGGCTTGAGGGCAACGGGCGGCGGCAGTGCCATCAAAAACCCCATCGGCGCGGGTGACTCCAGCGTGCTAATTTCAGGCAGCAAGCGATCTGGTACTACTATGTTTTTAATAGCTGCACAGGAGATGAATTCGCCGGCTAAAGGCCAATATGACTCTGAAAACACGGCTACAGCAGGTTTCAGGCCTCGCGCCAGCGCTGCGCGACACAGGTGGTCGCCCTCTAGCCAGACCTGGCCCTGCTTGCGGTAGGCAATGCTGCTGTTGCCTAGCCTGCGCAGGTCTTTGATTACCGAGTTCTCGCGTGAGGTAACGTGCTGAAGTGGTACCGAAAAAGGGCTTGATGTACTCATGTCGCTGACGCCTGAATCGCCTGTGTTGACTCAATGGCCTGCGTCGCACGCGTCACGGGCCCGAAAGAACGGCGATGCTGGGGACATGCACCGTACACACCCAAAGCCGCTAAGTGCCGAGCGGTGCCGTAGCCTTTGTGCATCGCAAACCCATACTGGGGGTACTCGAGATCGAACGCTGCACACCAGCGGTCGCGGTGAACCTTAGCCAAAATGGAGGCAGCAGAAATCGCTGGTACTTGTGCATCACCTCTGACAATCGCCTGCGCCAGCATGTTCAGCGTGGGCAGGCGATTGCCGTCAACCAGCGCCAGCTGCGGCTTCAAACGAAGGCCCTCGACTGCACGCTTCATGGCGAGCAACGTCGCCTGAAGAATATTCAAGGCGTCGATTTCTTCGACCGACGCCTGCGCGATGGAGCAGCACAAGGCCTTGGCACGAATCTCGTCAAACAACAACTCGCGTTTTTTGGCCGACAGTGTTTTCGAGTCCGCCAGTCCTTTAATCGGTTGGAGTTCATCCAAAATCACCGCCGCAGCCACCACCGGTCCCGCCAGCGGGCCACGGCCGGCCTCATCGACGCCAGCGACTAGGCCACTAACGTCCCATGACAGGACAACTTGCTTAGCCTTCAAGAATTTTCTGGATTGCATCGATAGCCAGTCGGGCGGTGTCGCGTCGCAGTGTCAAGTGCAGCTCAGTGAATCTGGCTGTAAGGGCGGCAGCATTTTCTGGCTGGTCAGTTTTCGCCTGCAGCCAAGCCAGCACGCCGGCTGCCAGCGCCTGCGGGGTAGCGTCGTTCTGCAGCAGCTCAGGCACAACGAACTCCCGACAAAGGATGTTGGGCAAACCGACCCACGGCTGCAACTGTTTGCGCCGCATAAGGCGCCACGACAGCCAATGCATGCGGTAAGCAATCACCATGGGACGCTTGAACAGTGCGGCCTCCAGCGTGGCCGTTCCGCTCGCAATCAACGTTACGTCGCATGCTGCCAGTACCGTGTGGGACTGGCCGTCCACGATTTGAACATGATCAAACATCCCTGCGCGACGCGCCGCCGCTTCGATTGATGCCCGCAGCCGAGGTACAGCGGGTACTATAAATTTAATAGCACTGGAAGATTTAAACACAACGGCAGCGGCCTGAAAGAAGCGGAAAGCGAGGTAATTGACCTCGGATTGACGGCTTCCCGGCAAAATGGCAACCACCGTGTCAGCGCCCGACAAGCCCAGCGCTTGCCGCGCAGCGCTGCGGTCCGCCACCAGTGGGATCACGCTAGCCAGCGGGTGGCCAACGTAAGTTGCTGGCACCCCGTGCTGCGCCAGCAGTTCAAGCTCGAACGGGAAAATACACAGAACATGGTTAGCGCTGCGTTTGATTTTCAGCACACGCTCGGCACGCCACGCCCAAATCGACGGACATACAAAATGCACTGTGGGAACGCCACCAGACTTCAGGGCAGCTTCTAGGCCGAGGTTGAAGTCAGGTGCATCCACACCAATGAAAACGTCTGGCCGCTCTTTAAGCCAACGCTGCCGCAGTGTTTTACGGATGCCCAACAGCTCGCGCAGCCGGCAAAACACGTCGAAGTTGTAGCCGTGCACCGCCAGCTTATCGCTGGGCCAGTGGGCTACGAAGCCCCGGCGCGCCATGTTAGGCCCGCCAATGCCGCTGGCGTACAGGCCGGGCCAGCGAGCTTGCAAGCCGTCAAGCAGCAAACCCGCCAAAAGATCGCCAGAGGCTTCGCCCGCCACCATCGCCACCCGTGGGGCTGCACCAGCGACTAATTGCTCCCTGGGCATTGCATCCATCAGCGGGCAATGCCAGCAACAGACGTGCCCAGAAACTCATCCATAAGTGCCGCATCAGCCGCCGCTTGCGGCACCTCGATAGCCAGCGCCTGAATCGCCAAACGCGCTTCATCGAGTGTTCGTCCTTGCCGGTAGATCAGCTTGTGCATGTCGCGAATAGCCGCAATACGCATAGCCGAGAACTCACGGCGACGCAGTCCGACCAAATTGACGCCGCGCACCGCTAGCGGATGACCATCAACCACCAAGAAAGGGGCAACATCCTTGCTGACATGGCTGGCAAAGCCCACCATGCTGTGCGCGCCAATACGGATGCGCTGCAGCACGCCAGTCAAGCCGCCCACCGTAGCCCAGTGTCCGACCTCCACATGCCCTGCCAGCGTCGCATGATTGGCCATTGTGATTTGGTTGCCAAGCTGGCAGTCATGAGCAATGTGCACATAGGCCATGATCCAGTTGTCGTCCCCGAGCCGGGTCACGCCGCCGTCTTGTAGCGTGCCAAGATTGAAGGTGCAGAACTCCCTGATAGTGTTGCGTGCACCGATTACCAACTCGGTAGGCTCCCCCGCATATTTTTTGTCTTGCGGCACCGCACCGAGTGAGTTGAACTGAAAAATCTGGTTATCCGGGCCGATGGAAGTGCGGCCCTCGACAACACAATGCGCGCCGATGGTGGTGCGGGCACCAACGCTGACGTGAGGCCCGATTACCGTGTAAGGCCCTACCGTGACGCCAGTGTCAAGCTGCGCCCGAGAGTCCACTACAGCAGTAGCGTGGATAACGCTCACGGCAGCTCCCTATGCTGCAGGTGTGATGGTGCGCATAGTGCACATCAACCCGGCCTGACACACGATGTTTGCCTCGACCCTAGCGACAGCGGTGAACTTCAAAATCCCCGCTTTCATGCGGTCCAGTGTGACGTCCATTACGAGTTGGTCACCCGGACCGACGGGCCGTTTGAAGCGCGCGTTGTCAATTCCAGCAAAGTAATAAACCGTATTTTCGTCCGGCATTATCTCCAGCGCGTCAAAGGCCAACAAGGCAGCAGTTTGGGCCATTGCTTCGAGCATTAACACACCGGGCATCACCGGATGTTTCGGAAAATGCCCCATGAAAAAAGGCTCATTGATCGACACGTTTTTCAACGCCTTTATCCGCTTGCCTTTTTCAATTTCCAGCACCCGATCAACCAACAAAATTGGATAACGGTGCGGTAGCAGCTTGAGTATTTGGTGAATGTCCATCATGGTTTTTGATCGGCTTTTATGTGTTCAATTCAGTTATTCAGGCGAGGCGGGCTTCAGCGCTTTTTCAAGCTGCTTGACGCGCTCGCGCAGGCTATAAAGCTGCTTGAGTGTGACGGCATTTTTTTCCCAGGCGGCATTGTCGTCGATGGGAAAAAAACCGGTGTATTGCCCCGGCTTGGAAATCGAGCGCGTCACCACCGAGGCCGCCGAAATGTGCACATGGTCCGCCAGCTTTAAATGTCCCAACACAATGGCACCGCCACCGACAGTGCAGTGGGCGCCAATCGTGGCGCTGCCCGCAACACCCGCACAGCCGGCCATAGCGGTGTGCTGGCCAATATGCACGTTGTGGCCGATTTGCACCAAATTGTCGAGCTTGACGCCCTGCTCTAGCACGGTGTCCTCAAGCGCGCCGCGGTCGACACAACTGTTAGCGCCGATCTCGCAATCGTCGCCAATTCGCACAGCGCCCAGCTGCTCGATTTTTATCCATTGCCCGTCATGCGGTGCGAAGCCGAAGCCGTCTGCGCCAATGACAACACCGGGATGCAAAATACACCGCGCTCCAACAACACAGTGCTGTCCGATGCTTACGCGGGCAGCTAGTGTGGTGTGCGGGCCGATTACCGCGCCCCTGCCGACCACACCATGAGCGCCTATGTGGGCGCCAGCACCCACGATGGCGTCCGCTGCGATAACTGCAAACGCGCCAATCGTCACCCCGGGCGCAACCGTAGCGCTTGGGTCAATAAACGCCGAAGGGTGAATGAAGCCGGCATCGCTAGGTGCGTGGCGGCGCTTCCAGAGCTGCGTGACCAACGCAAAATAATGGTACGGGTCATCGACCACAATACACGCGCCGCGCCGCGATGCGGCAGCACGCAACATTGGTGGCACCACTACGCACCCAGCGGCAGTGGTGGCGAGTTTCGACAAGTATTTGGGGTGACTAACAAAAGTTAGCTCGGAAGCAACTGCAGCATC
>JAYULP010000026.1:0-6669 GCA_043763445.1 Polaromonas sp. | reverse complement strand
GGCTGTAGAGCTAGACATGGACCAAGTAGACGCTGACGTGAGCACAGCACTCAGCGCCGCCAGTGCCGACACTGGCTTTTCATTCAAGGTGCTGACGGTCAACATCCACAAGGGCTTTACGTTTTTCAACCGCAAATTTATTTTGCCGGAGCTGCGCGAGGCGGTTCGCGGTGTGGGCGCGGATGTGGTTTTTTTGCAGGAAGTCACCGGCCGCCACACCCAGCACGGGGAGCGGTTTGACAACTTTCCAGACACGCCGCACTACGAGTTTTTGGCCGACGACATCTGGCCTGATTGTGTCTACGGACGCAACGCGGTGTACACCCAGGGTGACCATGGCAATGCAGTGATGTCTAAGTTCCCGATTGTCAAGTTTGAGAACATTGACGTGTCCGTCAGCGGCCCCGAGCGGCGCGGCTTGCTTCACTGTGAGCTGCAAATTCCGGGGCGCAGCGTCAATGTACACGCCGTATGCGTGCACCTAGGGCTGATGGAGGCGCACCGCAAGCTGCAGCTGCAAATGCTGTGCGCTCTGGTCAACGACAAGATTCCGGCCCATGCCCCCGTGGTCGTGGCGGGTGACTTCAATGACTGGCGGCGGCGCGCGCATGCAGTGCTTGAAGCCGGCGCGGGCTTGCATGAGGTGTTTGTGCAGGCTAATGGGGCGGCGGCACGCACCTTTCCAGCGCGGCTGCCGCTGTTGCGGCTAGACCGTATTTATGTGCGCAATGCGTTTGGCCATGCGCCGATGGTGTTGCCCGCCAGGCCGTGGTCGCACCTGTCTGACCACGCGCCGCTGGCCGCTGAAATCGAGTTGTAGTCAATGACTACTGGCGTTTTTTCGCCGCTTGTGTTGCACCACTGCACCGGGCTTTCTGGGGCGTTGGCGGTGCCGCAATGAACCAGTGGGTCAGCGGCAATCAGTTCACTTTGCTTGAAAACGGCGAAGCCTTTTTTCCCCGCGTATTTGAGTGCATCGCAGCGGCTGAAAAAGAGGTGGTGCTGGAGACTTTTATCTGGTTTGACGACAAAGTCGGGCGCGGTTTACAGGCCGCGCTGATGGCTGCAGCTGCGCGCGGCGTACAGATTGACGTGACGATTGACGACTATGGCTCGCCCGACCTGCCGGTTGTGTTTTTGACAGCGCTGGCCGAAGCCGGGGTACGGGTGCATTTGTTTGACCCTGGGCCACGGCTGTGGGGCAAGCGAACCAATTTGTTTCGCCGTATGCACCGCAAAATTGTGGTGGTTGACGGCGCTCAGCCAGGCCTTGGGCAACATCAAGCCCGGCTGCCAGGGGAGCGCGCCTTTGTTGGCGGCATTAACTATTCAGCCGACCATCTGGCGGACTTCGGGCCAATGGCAAAACAGGACTATGCAGTCGAGATCGTGGGCCCACTGGTTCAGACCATTCATGACTTCGTCCACAAGGCGCTGGCTGCCGGTCAGCGCAATGCGCAGCACACGGTGTGGAGTCGGCTCAAAGCGCGGTTTACCGACCAGGCCACGACACTGGTCAAAACCCTGCAGCCACTGCCCCGGCCGCCCAGCCGAAGCGCGCCGGGCCAAGCTGCTGGGCTACTCGTGACCCGAGACAACCAAAAACACACCGCTGACATTGAGCGGTACTACCGCATTGCCATTCGGGCGTCGCGCCACCGGGTGGTGATTGCCAACGCATACTTCTTTCCAGGTTATCGCTTCCTCAAGGCGCTGCGTCAGGCCGCGCGGCGTGGCGTGGATGTACGGCTGATTTTGCAGGGCGAGCCGGACATACCGATTGTCAAAGTAGCCGCCAGAGCGCTGTACCACCACCTGCTAACGTCAGGGGTGCGCATCTACGAGTACTGCGAGCGCCCGTTGCATGGCAAGGTCGCGGTGTTTGACAACACCTTGTCCACCGTCGGCTCCAGCAACCTTGACCCGCTGAGCTTGGCGCTAAACCTCGAAGCCAACGTGCTGATCAAGGACCATGCCTTCAACCAGCACTTAGGCGAACGGCTTGAAGCCTTGATGGCCAACAATTGCCGGCCGGTAGCGCTGCAAGACCTCGCGCCCGCCAGCCGCTGGCGCGTGGTGCGCAGTTTTTTCCTGTTTCACCTGCTCAAGCGCTACCCGGCCTGGGGTGGCTGGTTGCCGGCCCATGCGCCAGCCTTGCGGCCAGCGCGGCCAGTGCAGGCCGATGGCCCACCCTGACGCAGCACCAACGAGTTAGCTCACCGGCTCAAAGCGGGCGCCTGAGGTGGCGCTGGCGGCGGCGGCAGGCAAGCGGGGTGTTTGCATGTGCTTGCTTGACACAGACCCAAAGCGGGCCTGAGCGCTGAGCGAGCACCAACAAGTGTTTTACGCCGTTTGGCGAGACCGCTGGCAGGGCGCTTTTATAGATATAAAAAAACCATAGCACTCCAGGCAGTAAAGACGGCGGCTAGAGGCCTGAATGATCGAAAGCCGGCTCAAAACAAGCTCAAAATCGGCGCTGAAAGAGCCTCAAGAGCGGATGGGTACAGGGTAGAAGTTACCTCGTTAGTTGTGAGTTGTGAGTTATGAGTTATCAGCTGGGGGCGATGAAATGTGAACTCTGCATCAACTCTGCGCTTGCCCCGCGCGAACAAGCCCGTCAGCAAGCGCAGAGCGAACGGGGAGAAATAGTTTTTCGCCCCGCGCTGGGCCGGCACAATAAAGCGCGCTCTTGAACGGCTGCAGCAGACCCAAAAAAAATATTCTGGGCATGGTTTGCACAGCGCCCTGCGGTTTGTTGCGGCGCAGGCTCGAACGGCCGGATGCGTTGCTGTTTTGCCAATAGCTAAGCTATTGACAAAACAGCGCCTTGGAGCGGGTCGCTGTCAGCAACACCAACAGGTTTATGCAACCCAGCCCTCGGCGTTAAGCCGGCATAAAGCGCCCCAGTAGCCCAGATGCCGTGTACTGCTAAGGCTGTTATGCAGCGCAAAAGTTGACCGGCAGCCCTGCCACGTCCATCCGCATGGCCAGCACGGCGCCCGACGCCGGTGAGGCCAGCAATTCGCTGGCCGGGCGGTTATGGCGTGCGGTGGTCAGGTACAGGGTGCGCTGGTCATCACCGCCAAAGCACACCATAGTGGGGCACTGGGCCGGCACCGCCAGGCTTGCCAGTACGACGCCAGCGGGTGACAGCTTGAGCACCTGCGCGCCTTCGTACATGGCAATGTAGTAGTTGCCGTCAACGTCCACCGCCGCGCCGTCGGGCCGGCCTGCATAGGCGGCTGCGCCCTGAGCGCTTTGCCAGCCGCCCGGTTTGGTCGGCCATTGCTTGAACACCCGCTCGCTAGCGAGCACATTGGCTCGCGCTTGCCATTGCCAGGCGCGAACCACATGGCCGCTGGTGTCCGCCCAGTACAGGGTATTGGCGTCGGGCGACCAGGCCAGCCCGTTGCCCACCGTGGCGCCGCTGGCCATCAGCTGCAGCTGCGGCGCACCCGGCGCCAATGAAAACAACTGCGCCGAGGCCGCTGTTCGCGCCTCGTTAATCGTGCTGACCCAAAACCGGCCCAAGGGGTCGGCCCTGCCATCGTTAAAGCGGTGGGTTGCTGTGTCGTGCTGGGCAGGCGCTAGCAGCGTGAGCGGGCCGCCCCAGTGCGCAGCGCGGTAGACCCCGTCCCGCAGCGCCATCACCAATGCACCGTCACTGTGCAGCGGTTGTGCTGGTGTGCTGGCGTGCAGCGCTGCTGGAGCAATGCAGCCGGGCTCGGATGGCATTAACCAGTGCTCGGCCAGCCCGGTGCTGGGCTTAAACCGGTGGATTTTTCGCGCCACAATATCCACCCAGTACAGGCGGCGCTCATGCGGATGCCAAAACGGTGACTCACCGAGCTCGCAGCGGTGGGGACTTAAAACTTGCCAGGTCATCACAAAATCCCTTTAAGGCGCAGCGCTCGCTGCCGGCGCAAACAAACCCTTCGGCACGCTCGGCTCAAGGCAAAGGGCGAACACAAAAACTGTTTTTTCTCACCCCACTGGGCCGGATCAGTAACGCCATTACGCCTAGCCTAGCCTGGCCTTGCTCCTGCGCACTGCGCCGCAATCCACCTAATTGCACGCTACTCAAGCCGGCCACAGCAATTGCAGGGGCGACTGGCGCTAAAACAGGCTTTTGCCCCTTCGCGCCGGCGGCCAGCGGCCAGCGCGAGAAGGCCGTTTTTTTTAGCCGTGGTAAGCCGTCTCGCCGTGGGACCTGATGTCCAAGCCCTCGCGCTCAGACTCTTCATCCACCCGCAGGCCGATGCTCAGGTCCACCGCCTTGTAGGCAATAAACGACACCACACCCGACCACACGATGGTGATCAGCACCGCCTTGGCCTGAGTCCACACTTGCGCGCCGATGGAAAAGTCTGCAGCGGTAATCATTGTGGCGGTGCTCCAGTCGGCCACCGCGCTTGGGCCGCCTAAGCTTGGCGAGACAAACACACCGGTCAGCAGCGCACCGACGATGCCGCCCACGCCATGCACGCCAAACACATCCAGCGAGTCATCGGCACCCAGGAGTTTTTTCAGGCCGTTGACGCCCCACAGACAAGCAAAACCCGCTGCCAGGCCAATTACCAAGCCACCGCCAATGCCGACATTGCCCGCGGCTGGCGTAATCGCTACCAAACCAGCGACGCAGCCCGACGCGGCACCCAGCATAGAGGCCTTGCCGCGCATCAGTGTTTCGCCAACGCACCAAGCCAGCACCGCCGCAGCGGCAGCAACCAGCGTATTCATGAAGGCCAATGCAGCAAAACCGTTGGCTTCGAGTGCCGAGCCAGCATTAAAACCAAACCAGCCGACCCACAGCAGGGCGGCACCCACCATGGTCAGTGTCAGGCTGTGCGGCGCCATCGACTCTTTGCCGTAGCCGAGGCGCTTGCCCACCATGAAAGCACCCATCAGGCCGGCGACGGCGGCGTTGATGTGCACCACTGTGCCGCCGGCAAAGTCCAGCGCACCCATCTGCCAGATGTAGCCCGCCTGGGCATTCATCGCGTCCACGACTTGCTTGCCGGTATAGGCGTCTGGGCCCATCCAAAACCAAACCATGTGGGCCATCGGCAGGTAGCTGAAGGTAAACCACAAGGCCATGAAGGCCAGCACCGCCGAAAGCTTCATGCGTTCGGCGAAGGCGCCGACGATCAACGTGCAGGTGATGCCGGCGAAGGTGGCCTGGAAGGCGGCAAACACGATCTCCGGGATCACAACGCCTTTGCTAAACGTCGCGGCGTTGGCAAACGTGCCGGCAGCGTTGTCCCAAATGCCCATCATAAAGACGCGGTCAAGGCCGCCAAAAAACGCATTGCCTTTAGTAAACGCCAGGCTGTAGCCATACAGCACCCACAACACAATAACCATCGAGAAGGTGACCATGACCTGCATCAGCACCGACAGCATGTTTTTGCTGCGCACCAAGCCGCCGTAGAACAGCGCCAAACCGGGAATAGTCATCATGATGACCAGCAACGTCGACAGCATCATCCAGGTGGTGTCGCCCTTGTTAGGCACAGGCGCTGGCGCGGCTGAAGCGGCGACTGAAGCGGCAGCAACGGCCAGGGTTGCCGCCGCTGCTGGCGCAGCGGTGGGTGTGAGCGCGCCGGCCGTGGCAGCGGGTGCCGCCGCGTCACTGGTAGCCGCCGCTGGCGCTTGCGCCAGCACTGCCGCGCTGGCGCTGAGCAAGCTCAGCCCCAGCACAAAGGAAGCAAGAAGTTTTTTCATGTCGGTGCTTTCTTGTTGGATAACTCGCTGAACGTCGTGACACAAGGGCGGTAAACAGGCCTGCGCGGCTGGCCCGGCGGCGCTACAGCGCTTCCTTGCCGGTCTCGCCGGTGCGGATGCGCACCACCTGCTCCAGGTTGTAGACAAACACCTTGCCGTCGCCGATCTTGCCGGTGCGCGCTGCGCCTTCAATGGCCTCAATCACGCGGTCCACCAGGTCGTCCGACACGGCGGCTTCAATCTTGACCTTGGGCAAAAAGTCCACAACATACTCCGCGCCGCGGTACAGCTCGGTATGGCCTTTTTGCCGCCCAAAGCCCTTGACTTCAGTGACCGTGATGCCTTGCACGCCCATGCCAGACAGTGCTTCGCGCACCTCATCGAGCTTGAACGGTTTGATGATGGCTGTGACGAGTTTCATGTTCTGGTTTCCTGCGCAATGGTCGAAATTAAGGCGGCACCCCGGCCGCCCGGCGTTTTATTTTTCTACAGCGCTTTGGTCACGGTGAGCACCAGTGTGGCCTTGTTGACTGACTTGGTGGGGTCAATGGCGTAGAAGTAGCTGGACTTGTTGTTGCCGCCGATCACCGCGCCATTGAGTGCAAAGCCGTCGCCCAGGTCATAAGCGGCGCCCAGGCTGTAGTCAAGGTAGTCTGGCGCGCCGGCGCTGTTGGCCGCGCTTTTCAAGTTGGTGTAGCCAATGGCGGCTTTGAATGTGGTTTTTGCCGCTACCTCTTGCGCGAAGGCGACGTTGAGGTAGCTGGTATTGCGGCCCTCACCGGCTAAATATTCCTTGCCCAAACCAAAGTAGCCTTTGGAGATGGTGCGGGCGTACTTGGCCACCAACGGACCGTAAGCGGCACCGATGTACAACTCAGTCGTGTTGGCACCGCGCGCGCCCGGGTAGTAATACTGCAAAGCGCCAACATCCCATTGAATATCGCT
>JAYULP010000025.1:0-2718 GCA_043763445.1 Polaromonas sp. | reverse complement strand
TACTGCTGAGCGGCGCCTGAGTAGACACCAAAGGGTCTGTAGCAGCGTTGTAGGAACGGTCACTGTTCAAATCCGCAAAAACCACCCAGCCAGCGGTCCAAGCAGTACCGTTGTTGGTTGGCACCACCATGGCACTGACGCCACGTTTCATCGCCTCGCCGCGTGCCGCGTTGATTGACGCTACCAGCGTGTTGGTCGCAGAGGTCAGTTCTGCATTGCGGCGAAAGGTCGTCAAACTGGGAATTGCCACTAGCATCAAAATAGTAGCAATTGCAACGGTCACCATCAGCTCAATCAGCGTAAAGCCAATTGATTTAGACAACATTCGAGTCATGGCCAGCACAACTTAAACTTGGGATCGGTCAGTGCAATTGCGACGTTGCTCGCGTCGGTGCATGACTTCTGGCCGGTGGTGGTAGCGCTGATGACTTTGACTGACGAGTCAGCTTTGATCGGTGTTGCTAATACCTGAACGCAGTCCGCAATTGATGCGCTTCCACCGGTAATCGGGCAGGCCGCAGCAGACAAGTAGTAGTGTGAAGTCGACGATGTATCGGATGACAGTGTTCTAAAAGGCACGGTAGCCGGAAGCGCTGTAGCACCCCCGCACGCCGAAGCGGGGGTCGGCGGTGTAGTGACTGTTCCAGCGCCGGCCGACGTGCTGGTAAACGCTAAATAGCAATTACGTTGCGACGCGTAGCGTTCTTGCTGTAGCAGCAGGTCTGTAACCGCGGTGCGTGCCTGGGCACGGCGCCCTTTCAGAACAGACTCTTGATAGCCTGGGTAACCAACAGCAGCGAGGATGCCGATGACCGCCACCACGACCAGAATTTCAATCAATGTGAACCCGGACTGCATATTTTTATACATGATTTATTTCGCGTTATACAAGTCTTTGTAATTACTAATTTGACGCCAGCTTATGCGTTTGTCGCGCGAGAGATTGTCCTGAGTTGAGCCAGCACCCTGGCCGTTAGAGCCAATTACCAGTGACGTTGTACCCACAACACGCGTTGCCTCTCCCGTACTGGTTGTTTTGGACGAAGTGTCTGATATCACCATGACAATCGGGTCACCTAGCAACCCAACTGTCGACTTTATATAACTCGCTGTACCAGAATCAATACTGATAGCGTAAGTATTTCCGCCACCGCCGGCAGCTGTACAAGAACCCACAGCGCCTGCCGAAGCGGGAGTCAAACTGCTCACCACCAAATAGTTGCCGTTAACCGCGCCAGGATTAATCATACGTTCGCCGCTGTCTGGTAGCTCAAAATAAAAGCCGGCTTTTACGGGTGGTACAGATTTTGATGTGTCAGTGGTAGGCCGGCCGAAACTAAAAGCCGGAACGGCAACTGTATTGGTAACAGCGTTGACCACACCAGCTTGCAGTCTTCCTCGTCCGCTTATCACACTACTCCCAGCAGGGCTTGTGTCAGCGTCTGAAGTAGAGTCGTCATATATCGCATAAAAAGTATTTTTAACAGTTGACGTTTTGTCTGTCGCTTCGAGATACTTGCCCGTACCAAACCCGATTACTCGCGTGTAAAGCCCGTTGGCGATTGGCGCTGTTGATATTAGTGGCGCCATCGTGATTGGCTGGATTTCACCAGTTGCTGTTTTCGCAGTGAACAATGGATACGGAACAGGCAGCGCTGCCGTACCTTTGTTGTATGAGGATAGTTTGTTGATGTTCCAATCCGATGGACCGGCAAGCGAGCTCTTGGTAAAGTCAATCTTCCACAGTTTTCCGTGCAAGTCACCCATATAAATATTCTCAGTCTCGCCATTTCCATTGATCGACGGCCGAAAGTTAACGAGCCCAGTCGGATTGGTCGCAGACAAAACCTTGTCGGATGGCAGTACTATTTTGTAATAGTTTGCAGCGACACCGGTACTTGTCCAAGCAGCACCAGGGTCTTTGTCAAGTGCTAGCAAAAATAGCGCTGGGTTGCCTGATGCACTGAACAAACCGTCAGTCGTAATGTAGTTGTTAACACCGCTTGCTACTGCCGCAAAATACCTGAAGGCAGCGGGTGTTGTTCCGGGCTTACTCGTTCGCAGTTTGACAATCCATGGGCGGCCAACTACAAAACCGATATCAACATCATCAGCCTTGGTGAATTCCCAAAGCGCTTTGGAACTGCTAAATGCGGTTGAGCTGGTTACATCCAAAGCGAAAACTCCCGGCGCACCGCCACCCATACCGGACACTAAAACCGACTTCCAATCTGCTGCAGTGTCGCTTTTGCCGACTTTGGCTTCTTCAACTACGGGTGTTGCGTCTACAAACGACTGATGGTTGCTGTTGTAAGGCAATCCGGTCAATAGTGACAACTTACTGCCCATCGAACTCGGAATGTAAGCAAACAACTCATCTCCTGTGTTTGCATCAAACGCATGCAGCATGCCGTCATTTGCGCCAACAAAGACCGTTGGTGTACGTGCTGCGTTTAAAGTTCTGAATGCAGCAAATCCAGCGCTTGCGCCGGCGGGGGCCACTGGACTTCCAAGGTAAACAACACCCGAGTTCACAACGTCTCCAAGAAGCGATTCTCTTGTGCGAAACGTCCCTTCTTTAGTTTTGTCTCCACGCAGATAGTTCAATCTGTCCTCACCGAGGGCGTCGGTTGCGGAGCTTGGTGACGCTTTATTGAGGTAGTCTTTAAGTGATTTATCAATTGCAGCCCAAGTAAATTTGGTTGCTGCAGGAATTGA
>JAYULP010000024.1:0-6692 GCA_043763445.1 Polaromonas sp. | reverse complement strand
CGCCAAGGCTGGTGATGTAGATGGGTACTTTGAACTTCACGCACATGGCCATGTCGTGCTCAAGCCGGTCATTGGACTTGTGGACGATCTGGTTGATGGCGAACGGCGCTGCAGGCCGCTCAGGGTGGGCTTGGTTGTAGGCCGCCAGCGTCTCGGTGATCTCGGCCAGCCAGTCTTCGAGCTGAGCGGCTGGCCGGGCGTTCAACGCCGGCATGGAGCCCACCACGCCAGCCTTGCACTGCTCGATGACCAGCTTGGGGTTGCTGATAATAAACAGTGGCGAGCCAATGATGGGCAGGGGCAAGTGGGCGAGGATGGGCGGCAATTTAGACATGGAATCTCCGTTTTTTGTTCGTTTTTGAATGAAATAAAGGGATAGCCGGGGTATCTACTACCTACTTTGCTACTTAATAGATAGCAACTGTTGGCGGCCGCCGCACTGACTGTTGAACGCCTGGAGACGCCTCAAAACGCCTTAGAACGCATCTATAGGCAAAGCGGTCACGCAGGCCGCGCCTTCAACAATGCTGTCACGCAGCCCGTTGGCTTTGGTCAGCATGTGGTCAGCGTAGAAACGGGCAGTGGTGATCTTGGCCTTCATAAAGTCAACCTCGACCCCGGCGGCCAGCTCCGATTGCGCCACCAGCATCGCGCGGGCGAGTTGCCAGCCGGCCACAACATTGCCCGCTAACATCAAATAAGGCACGCTGCCTGAAAACACCGCATTCGGGTCAGTTTTAACCTGACGCACCACAAAGTCGACCACGTCCAGCAAAGCAAGACGCGCCGCTGTCAAGCGCTTGGCCACGGCCAGCGCGTCGGCGCTGCCTTGCGCCTGCAACGCCACTTCAGTCGCTTCGATTTGCGCTGCAATGCCCTTGGCCGTGCGACCGCCGTCGCGAGCAGTTTTTCGCCCGACCAGATCGTTGGCTTGGATGGCGGTGGTGCCTTCATAGATGGTCAATATCTTGGCGTCACGGTAGTACTGCGCAGCGCCGGTTTCTTCAATAAACCCCATGCCTCCGTGCACCTGAATGCCCAGTGAGGTGACGTCCAAGCTCATCTCTGTGCTGTAGCCCTTGACCAGTGGCACCATGAATTCGTAGAAAGCAAGGTTCTGCTTGGCCACTTCGGCATCCGGGTGGTGGTGAGATGCGTCATAAGCGGCAGCGGCCACGCTGGCCATAGCGCGGCAGCCTTCGGTGTAGGCCCGCATAGTCATCAACATGCGTTTGACGTCAGGGTGATGAATGATGGCGGCACTGGCTTGGGTCGAGCCATCGACTGGCCGGCTTTGCACCCGGTCTTTGGCAAACGCTACGGCCTTTTGGTAGGCGCGCTCGGCAATGGCAATGCCTTGCACACCGACGGCATAGCGCGCTGAATTCATCATGATGAACATGTATTCCAGGCCGCGGTTTTCTTCCCCCACCAAATAACCGACGGCACCACCGTGGTCGCCGTACTGCAGCACAGCCGTTGGCGAGGCCTTGATGCCCAGCTTGTGTTCGATGCTGACACAGTGCACATCGTTGCGCTGCCCCAGTGAGCCGTCCGCGTTCACCATGAATTTGGGGCACACAAACAAGCTGATGCCCTTGACACCCTCGGGCGCCCCAGACACCCGCGCCAACACCAAATGGACGATGTTCTCGGCCATATCGTGCTCGCCGTAGGTAATGTAGATTTTGGTGCCAAACACCTTGTAGGTACCGTCGTCTTGCGGCACGGCACGGCTGCGCACCATCGACAAATCTGAGCCTGCCTGCGGCTCGGTCAGGTTCATCGTGCCGGTCCACTGGCCGGTCACCAGCTTTTCGAGGTAGGTAGCTTTCAACGCATCAGAGCCAGCAGTGAGCAGGGCTTCGATAGCGCCGTCGCTCAACAACGGGCACAGCGCAAAGCTCATGTTGGCGGAGTTGAGCATTTCGCCGCACGCCGCGCCGATGGTTTTGGGCAGCCCCTGGCCGCCAAAATTGACCGGATGCTGCAAACCCTGCCAGCCGCCCTCAGCATACTGTCGATAAGCTTGTTTGAACCCTGGAGTGGTTGTCACCACGCCGTTTGCCAAGCAAGAAGGGTTCTTATCGCCCTGCCAATTGAGCGGCGACAGCACGCTCTCGTTGAATTTAGCGCACTCTTGCAGCACGGCCTGCGCTGTGTCAAAACCAGCATCTTCAAAGGCTGGAATCTTGGCAACTTGCTCAATATCAGCGAGATGCTGAATGTTAAACAGCATGTCTTTGAGGGGGGCTTTGTAGGTCATGAAAAGAGTGTCCTGTAACCGTGAAAAAAGCGTGGCGGCCGGCGAAAAACTTCAGCGATGCAAAAGAAAGAGGCCGCAAGGACCTCTTTTCATGCCAGTCACCGGCGCATGCCGGCAGCACAGCGGCGGGCCCTCACAGCGCTGCTGTCAGCTCGGGCACGGCGGCAAACAAGTCTGCCTCCAGGCCGTAATCAGCCACGCTGAAAATAGGTGCCTCGCGGTCTTTGTTGATCGCAACAATGACCTTGCTGTCCTTCATGCCGGCCAAATGCTGAATGGCGCCGGAAATACCCGCAGCAATATACAGCTGGGGAGCAACAATTTTGCCGGTCTGCCCGACTTGCCAGTCATTCGGCGCAAAGCCCGCGTCCACAGCTGCACGCGAGGCACCCAGCGCTGCGCCGAGCTTGTCAGCCAGCGGCGTCATCACAGCGTCAAATTTCTCGGATGAACCAAGCGCGCGTCCGCCAGAGACAATGATTTTGGCGGCCGTCAACTCAGGCCGGTCGCTTTTTGCGATTTCAGAGCCTAGAAACTTGCTCTTGCCGTTGTCCGATGCGCCTGTGAGCACCTCCACCGCGGCGCTGCCGCCGGTTGCCAGCGCAGGCTCGAAACCCGTTGCGCGCACAGTAATGACCTTGATACCGTCAAGGCTCTGAACAATCGCAATGGCGTTGCCCGCATAAATTGGTCGCTCAAACGTGTCGGCTGAATCCACTTTGGTGATGTCAGACAGCTGGCCAACATCCAGCGTTGCCGCTACGCGCGGCGCGATGTTTTTGCCGGATGCTGTGGCGGGAAACAAGATGTGCGAGTAGCCAGCAGCCAGCGCCACCACTTGGGCAGCCATGTTTTCGGCTAGCCCGTGGGCAAAGTGCTCGCCCTCGACATGAATGACTTTGGCCACGCCAGCAATTTGGCTTGCGGCCAGTGCAGCGGCTTGCGCGTGGTGGCCAGCTACCAGCACATGCACGCCGCCGCCGCAGGCAATTGCTGCAGTCACCGTGTTCAAGGTGGCGGGACGAACGCTGGCGTTGTCGTGCTCGGCAACAACAAGTGAGACTGATGCAGTCATGATGGTGTACTCCTTAGATAACTTTGGCTTCGTTTTTGAGTTTGTCTACCAGGGCGGTGACATCGGCCACTTTGATGCCCGCGCTGCGTTTGGGTGGCTCGCTGACCTTCAGGGTTTTGATGCGGGGCTTGACATCGACACCCAGCTCATCCGGCTTGATGTTGTCAAGCTGCTTTTTCTTAGCTTTCATGATGTTCGGCAAGGTGACGTAGCGCGGCTCATTCAGGCGCAGGTCGGTCGTGATGATGGCCGGCAACACCAAAGCCAGTGTTTCCAAGCCACCATCGACTTCGCGTGTTACTGTGGCTACACCGTTGGCCACCTCAACCTTGGACGCAAAAGTGGCTTGGGGCCAGCCGAGCAACGCGGCCAACATTTGTCCCGTCTGATTGCAGTCATCGTCAATCGCCTGCTTGCCCAAAATCACAAGTTGCGGCTGCTCTTTATCCACCAGCGCCTTGAGCAACTTGGCCACTGCCAGCGGCTGCAGCTCTTCGTTGGTTTCGACCAAAATAGCGCGATCGGCGCCAATGGCCATGGCAGTACGCAGGGTTTCTTGGCATTGCAACACACCACAGCTCACGGCGATGACCTCGGTCGCAATGCCTTTTTCCTTCAGGCGAGTCGCTTCTTCTACAGCAATTTCGTCGAACGGATTCATACTCATTTTGACGTTTGCAATATCCACGCCACTGCCGTCCGACTTGACACGAACTTTGACGTTGTAATCGACTACGCGTTTAACGGGGACCAAAACCTTCATGAGAGGCTCCAAAGTGATAAGACGAAAAATTTCGGGAAACGCCTGTATTTTAGGGCGAGCACCTCGCACCGTGAGCCTGACCCTACTACCGGTGTGCTGACGTAAAGCCTTTTTACAAAAACAAAAACGAACGGTCGTTCTATTTTATTATAGAAGCAGTTTTCTGTGCGGTAGTCGCCAAGGCGTCCCTGTCTGCCGCGGCCTTGGGGGCCAACGGCATAGGTTGACGAAGCACGCGCTGGGGAAACGGAATTTCAATATCGTTCGCGCGCAGTGACTTCAAAATATCCAGATTGACCAACGACCTCAGGTTTTGCTGCCCATTTTCCGGGTCGCTCATCCAGTAGTTGACGGTGAACTCAAGTCCGTCGGCGCCAAAGTTGGTGAGGTTCACACCGGGCGCAGGGTCTTTAAGCACCCGTCCCTGAGCGGCGGCGGCGGCGGTCAGCAAGCGCATCACCAGCTCAACATCGCTGGCGTAGCCAACCGACACCACGGTGGATTGCAGCACGCAAGAGTCCGCTAACGACAAGTTCTCAACTCGGTTGCTGATAAACATTTCATTGGGCACGATTGACTCCCGACCCGACAACGCTCGGATCACGGTGTAGCGCGCCCGGATGTCGGTAATACAGCCTTCAAACATGTCCACCCGCACGTTGTCACCAATGCGCACACTGCGCTCGGCCAGCATCACAAACCCGCTTACATAACTGGCGGCCAACTTTTGCAAGCCAAACCCAATGCCCACACCAATAGCGCCGCCTAACACCGACAGCGCCGACAAGTCAATGCCCACGGCTGACAGCGCTAGCAGCAAGCCGATCAACACCAGCACCATCCGGATAGCATTGCTGAGCGCTTTGCGCAGCGACAACTCACCGCCAGTAGCGCTGCGCAGCAGCCGCGCCTCAATAACCGAGGACACCCACAGGGCCGCGATGATGACAACGCCCGCGGTCAGCGCGCCCTCAAGCAAGGTGCGTACCGAGAGTGTCGTGCTGCCCACCTTCCATTTGATGTCATCGAGTTCTTCCAAAAATACCGGCAACAGGCCGCTGACCCACAGCACCATGGCCAGCCATGCCAGCCACGAAAACGTGCGCTCCATCGCTCTGACCACCGGCGCATTTTTGAACACCACCTGCAGCACCTTGGCCATTAGCCGAATCACCGCTAGCGCCAAAAACACCGGCACGGCCACCTTAAACAGCACCAGCGGCTGGGCGCTTACCAAAAAAACTTTGGCCGTGTAAGCCAGACCAAGCAGCAGCAAGGGGAACAACACACCGTCGAGCGTTCGCCGGCCAAACAAAATTGACGCAGGCTCTGGCTCCTTTCGGGTTTTGCCGGCCAACTTAACCATCAACCATGCCAGGGCTACACAACCCGCCAAAATTGCCAGTTCAGTCAAGGCCGACGGCCGCAACAGCGCTGCGAGCCATTCATCAAAGCTGTCGATGCGGGTGCTAGCAGACGCAGCGCCGGCTGAAACCCGCGACGCTACAGCGCCGCTACTGGCCATTGCGGCTGCCCCTGGTCTAGGGTGTGGGCAACAACTCGGCCAAGGCACGACGCCAGCATGGCTTGGTCCAGCTCATCAATCAAGCCGTGCTGATTGGCGGTCAAACGCTGAACAGCATACAGACTGTGGTGAGGCACACCGCGGCCGTCAGCCGGGCTGTCCTTGGTAGCAGCAGCCATGGCGTTGCTTACAAATCCGCCAGGACGCGAATGTGGGCTTCCACACTGCGCGCCAAGGCATTGAGGTTGTAGCCGCCTTCGAGTGACGACACGATGCGCCCTTTGGCGTGGCGTTTGGCAACGTCTTTCAAACGCTGGGTGATCCAAGCATAGTCCTGCTCGACCAAGCCCAATTGACCCAAGTCGTCGTCCCGGTGCGCGTCAAACCCAGCGCTGATAAAAATCATTTGTGGCTTGAACGCTTCAAGTCGAGGCATCCAAAGCGTCTCGATCATCTCGCGTATTTCCATGCCCTTGGTGTAGGCCGGCACGGGCAGGTTAACCATACAGCGGTCGCTGTCGTCGCTGTGCGGCTCACCACCCGTAAAAGGATAAAACGGATGCTGAAAAAAGCTCACCATCAGCACCCGGTCGTCGCCGCGCAGTATGTTCTCGGTACCGTTGCCGTGGTGCACATCAAAATCCACCACTGCCACCCGTTGGAGTCCGTGCCGCTCAAGCGCGTATTTGGCGGCAATGGCGATGTTGTTGAAAATGCAAAAGCCCATGGCTTTATCGCGTTCGGCATGGTGGCCGGGCGGACGAACACCGCAAAAAGCGTTGTCAAGCTCGCCGGCAATAACGCAATCGGTGGCTGCCAGCGCAGCGCCTGCGGCACGCAACGCGGCTTGGTAGCTGTACAAATTCAGTGACGTATCCGGGTCAATTGACGCATAGGCAGGCCCGCCCGCTGCGATGTCGTCAGCGAGTTGGTCGCTGAGCCCGCGAATTGCCGCCACCATCATCCGGCCATGGGCCAGCTCAATGTCCGTCAACGCCGCCAGCGGGGCTTCTCGCTGCTCAAGTGCATCGGCAACACCAGTAGCGAGCAGCCAGTCCTCGAT
>JAYULP010000023.1:0-16245 GCA_043763445.1 Polaromonas sp. | reverse complement strand
CTTTTGGCAGCGCCAGCTTCTGCTGCACCCAAGCCCAGTCAAATCCGGCCCCAGGATCGAATTTTCGGCCGGGCGCGACGTCCGAGTGCCCGGCAATGTGGGCAATTGGGTGCTGCACCAGCAGGGCGGTACACAGAGCGATGAGTGTTTGATATTGAGCCGACTCAAACATTTGCCCCTCCAAGCCTTCTAGCTCAATGCCAATCGAGTCGTCGTTGCAATTGTGGCGTCCGCGGTAGTGCGACAGACCGGCATGCCATGCCCGATGTTGTGTACTTACAAATTGATACAACTCACCTGTGCGGGTAATAAAAAAATGCGCCGAAACCTGCAGCCCTTGAATTTCTTGAAAATAGGGGTGTGCACGCCAGTCCAGTTGATTGGTGAAAAACTGCTGAACGCAGCCGTTACCAAAGTGGCCCGGTGGCAGGCTGATGGAGTGGACAACGATCAGGTCAACAACCGCATCTGCAGCTCGCTCACCAAAATTGGGGGAGTCAAGTCGCCGCGCCAATGAGTACCAGCCGCCGCTCCAATGTGCTGCGCTAGCCGGCATGGTAAGGCTGCATTTCATCGGTGTCGCCGCCGGGGTTTGCGATGTTCAAGCGTGCAATTCGGTAGCGGATCTGGCGCAGTGTGAGCCCCAATTGCGCGGCGGCAGCGGTGCGGTTAAAGCTGTGCTCCGTCAGCACTTTGGATAAAATGTCGCGCTCCTGTTGGTCTAGGTAGTCCTGCAAATTGGCCGGCACCGTCACCTCAGGAAGCGAAGCTGCCAGATCGAACGCTAACTCGCCGCCTTCACCAAGCGCTACCGCGCGGTGCAACATGTTCTCCAGTTCACGCACGTTGCCATGAAACGGATAGGCGCTTATTTGCTTTAGGGCGAGCTCGGTCAGTTGCGGCGCGCACAAGCCAGCCTCGTTGCAAATCCGCACTAACAGGGCCGCACACAGCGCTGGAAGGTCTTCGAGTCGCTCGCGCAGCGCCGGAACGGTAATTTCAATCACATTGAGTCGGTAGTACAGGTCCTGCCGGAAGGCTCCTGCCAGCACGGCCGCGTTGAGGTCTTTGTGGGTAGCGCTGATGATGCGAACATCCACCAGCTCTTCTTGGGCCGAGCCCAGCGCACGCACTGCGCGCTCTTGAATGGCTCGAAGCAGCTTGGACTGCATTGGTAGCGGCAAGTCGCCAATTTCGTCGAGAAAGAGCGTGCCATTTTTGGCGGCCTGAAAGTACCCTTGTCGGTCTTGTGTGGCGCCGGTGTAGGCGCCTTTGCGGGCACCGAAAAACTCAGCCTCAAGCAAATTTTCAGGAATGGCGCCGCAGTTCACTGCAACGAGTGGACCGTCGGCCCGGTGGCTGCAGCCGTGCACTGCCCGGGCGACCAACTCTTTGCCGGTGCCCGACTCGCCGTAAATAAGTATGGGGGCCATGCTTTTGGCCACCTTGGCAACACGCGCTTTGACTGTACGCATCGGCAAGGATTCGCCGACGAGTCTGTTGAGCGCACTGGCTGCTGCTGCAGTAGCGCCCACGGCACTGGCCAGCGGTGTCGGCAAGCGCGCTACCAATGGGGCTTGCTTGCCGGCCGACAGTGCCGCGCCTTGTTCATTTTTTGGCAGCGAAGCGGTCGTCGTGGCTGCAGTTTTCCCGGCCGTTGCGAACGGCAGCCCTCGCTCAATAGCGGCGGCCACCACACTGCGAAATTGCTTGAGGTCAACTGGCTTTGTTAAATAGTCAAAGGCGCCTGCTTTGAGCGACTCCACCGCATTTTGAGCCGAGCCATAGGCGGTGATCACCACACAGCGCTCACTGCGCTGTTGTGCGGCGAGCTCTTGCAGCAGCTCTAGCCCTAGGCCGTCCGGCAAGCGCATGTCGGTGACTACCGCATCAAACGTTTGCAGCTGCAGTTGTTCTCGTGCCTCTTGCAAATCAGCTGCGGCCTCCACCCGATAGCCCTCGCGCAGCAGGGTCAACTCGTAGAGGGTGCGCAGGTCTGGCTCGTCGTCTATGACAAGAACCAGGGGCTGGCGTGCAGATGAAGTAGTCATGGCGAAGGCTCAGCAGATGGCGTAGACCGACGCTAGCAACAAGGCGTCGGTGCTCGCTGCAGGGGTGGGTCTGAACAGCACAAAAAAGTCGTTACCGCTGGTGCCGCTGTACACCGCGCGGGCGTAGTGCAGCTGCGCACCATAGCGCTCGCACAGCTCACGGCAGATGTACAACCCCAGTCCGCTAGAGCGACTTTCAGAAGAAAAAAACGGCTCGAAAAGATGCGCTTGCACTGAGTTTTCCAGCGCTGCGCCGTCACTCCAGACCGACAGCCTGACCTGGCCTGCTGACAGTGTGGTGCAAAGCTGAATCGCGCCAGCTGAAGCGCTGGCATAGCGCGCCGCGTTATCCAGCAGGTTAATCAACACTCGGCGAAGATGGTCTTCGTCGAACCAGACAACCGCTTGCAGAGCGTTCAGCGCCAGATGCAGCCGCTGCCCCGTCATGTGTTGGGCTGCCCAATCCGCGGCAATGCGTGCGGCGGTGGCGTCCAGCGGCAAACTGCTCATAACGGGTGACGTCAACTGTTCCTGCACCCGGGAGACATTCAAAATCTCGTCAACAATTTTGTCAAGGCGTTGCACGTTTTGCCGCATGATGGTGGTGAGCTGACGGTGGGACGCATCACACAGGTCTTCTTCTAGCAGCGCGTTGGCTTGGGAAATAGCCGCCAGCGGGTTCCTGATTTCATGTGCAACGGCGGCAGACATACGCCCCATCGCTGCCATTTTTTCGGTTCGGACCTTGGCCTGCATTTCACGCAAATCTTCAATGAAGATGACACACAGATTGTCTTGCATCCGGCCTTCCGACAGCGCAAGCCGGGTGCGTACCCGCAGTTGCTTGGCCGGCGCGCCAGGTGCTTGGAGTGTTACGTCGCTTTGTTGCGCCGACTGGGTGCTAAAGGTCTGGCGCATCAGCAGTGCAAGCGGGCTCCATTCTGGGTCTGCCGCGAGCATAAAGGCGGTGTGGTGATGAAGCTCGCTCAGCCCCAGCAGTCGGCGGCCAGCGGGGTTTGAGGAGCGAACTACACCGCTTGCGTCAGCCACCATCACGCCCTCTGCCAGCGTTTGCACAACCATGTCGCTGACCAACGCTTGCATGCGCGCCGCGCCCTGACTAACTCTTGTGCGTAGCTCTTGCTGGGCTAGGCGACTGGCTAACTGGTTGGCCAACAACGCCACTAAAAAAAAGCCCGACCCGCTCAGCCCGGCTTGCAATAACCGTGGGTTAAAGTCCGCCGCTCCCAGCAGGGAATTTGCCCACGCATGGGCCAGCAACAACACCGTCACGGTGGCGGCCGTTCCAAAGGCCAGCAAAATTGGCCCCAGCACCGACGCTAGCAGCACCGGCAGTGCAAACAGCGGTGCATAGTTGATGCCGGCGGCTTGCTGGAACTCAAGCATCGAGAAAGCCAACACATCCACGCCAATGGTCAGCAGCCACTGCATGTCAAAGTCACTGCGTTGCGGGCGGGGACGTCCGCAGCCGCGCACTGCTACTGTGGCCGCCATATAGGCGCCGCACACCCCAACTGTCAGCGCACTGCTGCCGCCGCCCATGAAGAAAATCACGATCTGTAAGCCGACTAAAACGCTGGCAATCGCAATACGGGCCGTCATGAAAACATGCCAAATACGGCGAAAAGAGCCCTGGTCGGGCAACCTCACCAGCGCGTCGGCGCCGGCCTCCTGCGCGTGCAACCCTAGCGCTGGCGTCGACGCTTGTTCTAACTCAATGCTCGGCTTCACGGCGGTGTGCATCGCTGCAGTAGAAGGTGGCGTCATGCAGGCCCACAAGCGCGTCGCTTTTGGGCAGATGCACGCCACACATGCCGCAGGCAACAATTTCAACCGCTGCAAGCGGTGCAGGCACGGCTGCGGCTTGGCGCAGGTAAGCCGCTTTTTGCGCTTGACGGTTATGCCGCCACAGCCACACCACAGCAACCGTTAGAGCGATGAGCAGTAAATACTTCACTTTATGTGCGCCCCAACACTACTTCCAGCACAAAACGCGAGCCCACGTAGCCCAGCAAAAGCAGGCCGGAGCCTAGGTACAACACCCCGACAGCCTTGCTGCCACGCCAGCCTAGGCGGGACCGGCCGGCTAGCAGCATTGCAAAAGTCAGCCACGACAGCATTGAAAACACAGTTTTATGGTTCCATGCCCCGGCCAGCGCGGGGCCATAGAGTTGTTCTGCAAAAAACCAGCCCGCTAGTAAAGTGGCTGACAGCAGGGCAAAGCCCGCTTCAACAAAGCGAAATGTCAGCCGTTCGAGTGTCATCAACGGCACCCCGGTGCCGCCCGATGCGGCTAGCCGCATGGCGTGCTCGGCACGGCTCATTAGCCAGCCGTGCACCACGGCGACCGCAAACAAGCCGTAAGACGCTAAGCCTAAGACCCAGTGCAGCGGCAGCCACGGCGAGGCAATCGCCTGGTAGGTATTGCCAGGAAACAGCAGCGCCAGCACCACTGCTGCGGCGCCTAGCGCCGACAAGGCCCAATGCGCTTTGAGCTGCGGCAGCACGCGGCTTTCAATGGCGTACACCGTCAGCACCAGCCACACTGTGACTGACAGCGCCGGCCCGAAGCCAAACCGCGCTGGCTCGCTGGTCAGGCCCGCCGCCAGCGCAACGCCGTGCGCTAGCCAAGCCAGCGCCAGTGCTGCATGCCCCGCGTAGCTAGGCCGGCCCGGTGGCGGTGCTGCGGCAGCAGCTGACAGCGGCACACCACAACGCTCGCGCTGCGTGCTGCTGCGCACTGCCATCACACCATAGGCCGCAGTGGCGGCCAGCGACGCTGCAAACCCCAAAGCGTTGCTCAAAGCTAAAATCATCTGCACAGTTTAGCCCTTGCCGCCGCGCGCAACCCTACCCGGCCACACCCGTGGCACCCACCGACTATGGCCTCAGCGCTTACCGACAAACTCTCTCGCCTCGTCAAACAAATGCGTGGCCAGGCCCGCATGACTGAGGCCAATGTGCAGGACATGCTGCGCGAAGTCCGCATGGCACTGCTGGAGGCTGATGTGGCACTGCCTGTGGTGCGGGACTTTATTGCCCGCGTCAAGGACAAGGCCCTTGGTCAGGAAGTCATGGGCTCGCTGTCACCAGGTCAGGCGCTAGTCGGCATCGTCAGCAAGGAGCTGGCGGCCACCATGGGCGAGGGTGTCAGTGACATCAACTTGAACGCCCAACCGCCGGCCGTGATCCTGATGGCCGGCTTGCAGGGCGCGGGTAAAACCACCACCACCGCCAAGCTCGCCAAGCACCTGATTGAAAAGCGCAAGAAAAAAGTGTTAACCGTCTCGGCGGACGTGTACCGCCCGGCAGCGATTGAGCAGCTCAAAACCGTGACGGCGCAAGCCGGTGGCCAGTGGTTTTCCAGCACACCTGAGCAAAAGCCTGTCGATATTGCACGAGCCGCCCTTGACTACGCCAAGCGCCATTTTTTCGATGTGCTGCTGGTGGACACCGCAGGTCGCCTAGCGATTGACGACGCGCTGATGGCCGAGATCAAAGAGCTCCATGGCGTCCTTAACCCGGTCGAGACGCTGTTTGTGGTGGACGCTATGCAGGGGCAGGACGCGGTCAACACGGCCAAAGCCTTCAAACAAGCGCTGCCGCTAACCGGCATTATTTTGACCAAAACTGACGGCGACTCGCGCGGCGGTGCGGCACTGAGCGTGCGGCAGATCACCGGCGCGCCGATCAAGTTCTCAGGCACCAGTGAAAAAATTGACGGCTTGGAAGTGTTTGACGCACAGCGCCATGCCGGCCGCATCTTGGGCATGGGCGACATTGTGGCGCTGGTCGAGCAAATGTCGGCGGGCGTGGACATGGCCGCCGCGCAAAAACTCGCCGCCAAGGTCAAGTCTGGCGACGGCTTTGACCTTGACGACTTTTTGGGCCAGCTGCAACAAATGAAAAATATGGGCGGCTTGGCTGGGTTGATGGATAAATTGCCCACCCAAATGACCGCTAGGGCTGGACAAGTAGACATGGGCAAAGCCGAAAAGGACATGAAGCGCAAGGAGGGCATTATTCAAAGCATGACGCCGCTGGAGCGCCGCAAGCCCGAGCTCATTAAAGCCACGCGCAAGCGCCGTATCGCTGCGGGCTCAGGCGTTCATGTGCAGGAAGTGAACCGCCTGCTCAACGAGTTCGAGCAGATGCAGGGCATGATGAAAAAAATGAAGGGCAGCGGCATGATGAAGATGATGAAACGCATGGGCGGCATGAAGGGCATGCCGAAGTTCTGAGTGGCGTTGCGTTGACTCGGTTTGAGCCAAAATACAGGCTTGCCCGCCGTGAGTCACTGTGAGCCGGCGTGACTTGCTGTGAGCCGATGTGGATCGACGTGAATCGACGTGAATATTGGCCGCTTACCGAGCGGCGCTGTAGTGTTTGCCAAGTGGATTGATTTTTCCGCCCCTTTTTTTTACTTTATGCACACCTGCGCTCTTGTGTTGTTTTCTGGCGGTCAGGACTCGACCACTTGCCTGGCTCAGGCGCTGTCGAAATACGAGCGGGTTGAAACCGTGGCGTTCGACTATGGCCAGCGCCACATCGTCGAGCTGCAGGCCCGCCTGAATGTGCTGCGTGAACTGAAGTCGCAATTCGCGCCATGGGCTTGTAAGTTAGGCGAAGACCACCTGCTCGACCTAGCGGTGCTAGGGCAGGTCAGCGAAACCTCGCTAACCCGGGACGTGGCTTTCAAAATAGAAAACTCTGGCTTGCCCAACACCTTCGTGCCTGGCCGTAACTTGCTGTTTTTGACACTGGCCGCTGCGCTGGCCTACCGCCGCGACTTGCAGGTGCTGGTGACTGGCGTTTGTGAAACGGATTTTTCGGGCTACCCCGACTGCCGCAACGACACCATGAAGGCGATGCAGCTGGCGCTGTCACTGGGTATGGACAAGCGTTTTTTAATTGACACGCCGCTGATGTGGATCGACAAGGCCGCTACTTGGCGCTTGGCTGATGCGCTGGGAGGCCAGCCATTGGTGGACTTAATCATTGAGCACACCCACACCTGCTACCTGGGCGAGCGCCTTCACCGCCACGTCTGGGGCTACGGCTGCGGTAGCTGCCCGGCTTGCGAGCTGCGGGCCCGGGGTTATGCGGGCTTTACGGGGCTGGCGGCCAGCGGCAAGTCACCTGCCGATAGGGTGTAGCGCGCTGGCTCGCCGGGCGGGGAAGGTGTCAACGTCCAGACCCGGTTGTGAAACGCCGCCACGCTAGGGCGGTGGGCAATGGACACCATGCCGCCACCGGCCCGGCTCACCTGGGCGATGAGTTTGCGGTAGAGGTCTTTTTCCGCCAGCTCGTCCAGCGCACTGGTCGCCTCATCGGCAAAAATCCAGCGTGGCTGACGCAGCAGCACCCGGGCAATGGCCAGTCGTTGTTGCTCGCCGCCTGACAGGCATTGGCTCCAAGCGTCAACGTCGTCCAGGCGGCTTGTCAGCTGCGCCAGCAAGGCGCAGCGCAAGGCGCTGTTCAGTGCATCGTCGGTGTAGCCACTGGACGGCAGCGGATAGGCTAGCGCGTCGCGCAAAGAGCCATCAGGAAAGTATGGCCGCTGCGCGATGAACACGGTGTGCTCGGGCACGCGGGCTGTGCCGGTGGCGTGTGGCCACAGGCCGGCAAAGCTGCGCAGCAGTGTGGATTTTCCGCTACCTGACGGGCCACTGAGCAACACCTGCTGGCCCGGTGCGGCGTTCAAGGTCAGCGCGTTGAGCAGCGCCTGGCCATTGGGTAAGTTGATGCTCAACTGGCGGGCCAGCACGGCGTCAGCTGGTGTTGCGGTTTTGCTTGCTGCTAAATAAATAGCATCTTGAGCAGCGTTTTCGCGGGCTTGCGTTTCGATGCTGTCCTCAAAGCTGGTCAGCCGGTCAGTGGTGGCTCGCCATGCCGCCAAGCTCGCGTAGTTCTCGACCAGCCAGCTCAGCGAGTCCTGCACACGCCCGAAGGCCGAGGCAATTTGCATCAGCTGGCCAAGCTCAATTGCGCCGCTGAAAAAACGCGGCGCGGCCACCATCAAGGGAAACACCGTGGCGGCCTGTGAGAAAAAAGTAGTGAACCAGATCAGATTTTTCTGTTTTTTAAGCAGCAAAAGGGTGTTTGACAGGACGTCAGAAAACCGCCGGTTTAACTGCATGCCTTCGACCTTTTCGCCTTTGTCCAGCGCGATGGACTCGCTGTATTCCCGCACCCGCACCATGTGATGCCGAAAGTCCGCCTCGGCTTTTTGTTGCTGAAAGTTCAGCGCAATTTGTGGCCGGCCGATGTAGTGCGTCAGCACACTGCCGGCCAAACAGTACAGCACCGCTACCCACACCATGTAGCCCGGAAGATTGACTGCGACACCGCCCACACTGAACGCCAGCGGCCCCGAAAGGTGCCACAAAATGCCGATAAAGCTGACCAGCGTGACCACGGCGTTCAGCAACCCCATGCTCAGCGACACGCTGTAGCTGGTGAACAAGTTGATGTCTTCCCCAATCCGTTGGTCAGGGTTGTCGGCCGCTGGCGTGCGGCTGGCGTATCGCGCCAGCTCTAGCCGGTAAAACGCCTGGCCGCTGAGCCAGCGCCGCAGGTAGTGCGCGGTCATCCAGGCGCGCCAGCGCACTTCGAGCAGTTGCGTCAAATAAAAGCGGTACACCGCAATGATGATGAAGCCGAACGCCAGGTAAGAAAAGCGGCCCAGCTGGGTCCAAAACGCGGCGGCATCTTTGTTTTGTAATGCGTCATAAAACAGCCGGTTCCAGTCATTGAGCAGCACCAGCATGAAAACTGCTGCCAGGTTCAGCGCCACGATGGCCGCCAGCAGGCCGCAGGCTTTGTATTTGTCGGCAGACTGAAAGTAGGGCGCGGACAAGGCCCAAACCCGCTTTATAAAAGGAGGGCCGTTGGCCGCACCGGTGGCGATGGATGTCAACGTGCTGTTAGGCGGCATCGGTGGCTTTTTTCTATGGGCCGGTGGACTCTGGCGTGGCTGTTGAGGCAAAACGGCGCAAGGCCTCAGGCGTTGGACACGCCGCTGGCCACATGCCCAGCTGGCACATGCCGTGCGGCCGACTCGACATGGCCGGTTTGGTCGTCAAAGAAAAAGTCGGGCTCGAATTCACGCAAAAACCCGCCCTTGGGCAGACCGCCCAAAAACATGGCCTCGTCCACTTCGATGTTCCAGTTCATCAGCGTGCGAATAGCGCGCTCATGGGCCGGTGCGCTGCGGGCGGTGACCAGCGCGGTGCGCAGGCGCATACCGGGCGTGCCGTCTTTTTGCAGTCGCTGCAGCGCTTCGAGCAGGGGTTTGAAAGGGCCATCTGGCAGGGGCAATACGGCCTTGGTGCGTTCATGGCGTTGAAACGCGGGTAAACCGTCCTGCTGAAACACCCGTTCGGCCTCGTCGGAAAACAGCACCGCGTCGCCGTCAAACGCAATACGCACTTCATTGGGGTAATTGTCCCGCGCCCGCACGGAGTGCAACGCCACCGTGGCGGCGGGAAAGCCCTGAGTCAACGCGGCTTTGACGTCATCTGGGTTGGCGGACAAAAATAAATTGGCTTGCAGCGGCGCAAGGTAACGCCACGGCTCGCGGCCCCGGGTGAAAACTCCGCGCGCTACGCTCAGCGCGTGGGTTTGAATCGACCGGAAAACCCGCAGCCCAGAGACGGGGTCGTTGCGCGACAAAATCACCACCTCCACCCGCTGGGTGCTGGCGTCGTTGAAGGCCAGCAGTTTTTTGATCAGCGAAAAAGCAACGCCAGGCTTGGCCGGCGCGTCTAGCCGGTCAAGCTGCAGCCGCATGTAAGCGCGGTCGTCGGTTTCGATGAAAACGCGGTTTTCTTCTTCCAGGTCAAACAAGGCCCGCGATGAAATGGCCACCACGAGTTGACCGTCCAGATTGATTGCCATGGGTTCAAGCGCTTTTTTAAAAAAAGTAAATTCAGCACCGCTGAGATCGTGGGCGGCACCGCACCGCACTACAGCGCCAGTGTGACCCATTGGCCAAAAGCCGGTCCCGCAGTTGGCCACTCGCTGGCATGGCTGACCTGCCGGGTGCCAGCGGCCAGCAGCGTGGCAGCGCGAATCACGCCAGCATGGGTGAGCCACAGCGTGTGGCCTGGGGCTGCGCGGTCCAGTGTGTCCAGCGCAGCGGCCACCCGGTCCATGAACTGGCTCACCGACTCGCCGGTGAGCCCTGCGCGGTAGTGGGCAAAGTCAGCGGTCCAAGCGTCGATGTCGGGTTTGCCAATGGCCGACCAGGCAAGGCCCTCCCAAGCGCCAAAAGCCATTTCTTGCAGCCCAGGAATTGTTTTTGAAGCCAAATCAGTGCGTAGCCCGCATAGTTCTTTCCTGAGCTGCTCACATCTTTGTAGCGGCGAGCTGAAAATTGTTGTCTCCCGCGGCAACGCTTGCGCCAATCGTTCGGCGCACTGGCGGGTAGCCAGCGGGTCGGCCGGCATATCCAGCTGGCCGTAGCAGATGCCAGCGCGCACCAGGGGCTGCGCATGCCGGGCCAGCCAGAGCCTCACAGGCTGACCGCCAGGCCTAGATAAAACGCAATTTCACACACCTGCTGTGCCGCGCCCAAGCAGTCGCCGGTAAAGCCTTGCAGACGCCGCTGAAACAGCCGCCCCAGCCACAGCAACGCAAGAGCCGCTGAGCTGCAAGCTACTATTAAAGTCATAGCATCAAAGGTAGTAAAAGCAACGGCAAGCGCTGCTAAACACCATAAAAACGCCCACCACAGGCGCTCAGGCGCGATGTGGCCGACCAGGGGCTTCGATTTGGAGGCCGCAGTTGCCCCGATGTGGGGTAGCCAGGCTGTCAGCGCCAACGGCAAACCACGGGAAACCGTGTGGCCTGCGAGCAGCGCCGCGCAAGCGTATCGGCCTTCAAAGGATGCTGCTTGCCAGAGTGCCGGCGCGTCGCTCAGGGCGCTGAGCAAGGCCAGCAGCGCGACCTTGCACAGCAAACTCAGGCCGAGCGCCAACGCGCCGAAGGCGCCCACACGAGAGTCTTTCATGATGTCTAACGCCCGCTCTCGCCCTGAGCTGCCGCCCAGGCCGTCCGCCACATCGGCCAAGCCGTCTTCGTGAAAGCCGCCGGTCAGCATGACGCTGACAACGGTGGACAGCGCAGCCGCAATCAGCGGTGAAAACGGCGACACCGCAGCGTCAGGCAACAGCGCCAGCAGCGCGGCCAGCACCGCCGCTGACACCGCGCCGACCAACAGACCGACGCCCGGAAAATGGGCGGCACTGGCCCTGAGCAGCGCCGGACTGAAGCCGACCCACAGCGCGAGGCGGCCAGTGACCGGGATGCGGGTAAAAAACTGCACCGCCAACAAATAATGGCGTGCAAAGCCGCTCAACCAGCTCAGTGCGGTGTTCATGCGGCCATCAGCTTGGGGCTTTTTCGCTGACCCCGGCTGAGGCAAAACTGGCCATCTCGCTCATCAGGTGCGCGGCCGACTGCAGCAGCGGCCAGGCCAGCAGTGCGCCTGTGCCTTCGCCCAAACGCAAATCCAGCTCAAGCAGCGGCCGTGCTTTGAGGTGCTGCAGCAGTAGCCGGTGGCCGTGCTCGGCCGAGCGGTGGCAAAACACCATGTAATGCTGCACTTCAGGCACCAGCCGCTGCGCGAGCAAAGCGGCTGCGCTGGCGATAAAGCCATCGACCAACACCAAGCGGCGCTGGCTGGCCGCTTGCAGCATGGCACCCACCATCATGGCGATCTCAAAGCCTCCCATCGCTGCCAGCACTTCAAGCGGCTGGGCCGCACGGCGGTGGCGTAGCGAGGCCATCATCAACACCTTGCATTTGTGGGCGAACTGCTCGTTGCTCAGGCCGGTGCCGCGACCGGCAATGTCGCGAATCGGCGTGTGTGTCAGGCGCATCACCAGCAGCGCTGCCGACGAGGTATTGCCAATGCCCATTTCTCCTAGCGCGATGACGTTGCCCGGCAGTGGCCGCACGATGTCCACCCCAGCTTGTAGGGCCGCGTCCATTTGGGCTACGGTCATGGCCGCTTCACGGCACAGGTTGGCCGTGCCGGGGGCGATTTTTCGGCTAACCAGTGCGGGGTGGTTGTCCAAGGTGCTGGCGACGCCGGCGTCCACCACCTGCAGCGCAAAGCCGTGCTGGCGCGCCAGCACATTGACAGCCGCGCCGCCGGCTAGCATGTTGTTGACCATCTGAGCGGTGACGGCTTGCGGATAGGCGGACACATTTTCTGCGGCGACGCCATGGTCAGCGGCAAACACCAGTATCTGTGGGTTCTGCAGCGACACCACATCAGTGCACTGCACCATCGCCATTTGCACCGCCAAGGCCTCGAGCATGCCAAGCGCACCCTGCGGCTTGGTTTTGTGGTCGATTTTGTGCTGCAGTTTGCGCTCCAGGCGGGCGTTGCTGATCGACTCAATGGCCGGCAGCACAAAGGCAGACGCTGGCGGCGCAGTGGCACGCAGGCGTACTGGTGGCCGGGGCACCGCCGGCGCGGGTTTGTCGGTTTGGGCAAGGCGCTGCGCAGGCTCAGCGAGGGGCACTGCGGCGGGCTCGCAGGGCGTGGCCGAGGGCTGCAGCGCCGTAGCGGGCGCATCGTCAGGCGGCAACACCGCAAACGGCGGCGACAGGTCATCGTGGTCAAGCAAAGGCAGGGTCATGGCATTGCGTCCGGGTGAGTGAGGCGGCAGCTCACAAGGCTTGCGGCGAGCTGCATGGCGCGTTGGCTGGGCTGTCTGCCAGCTGCAAGAGCAAGCAAGTTGGGCATAAACAGCAGTGAGCATTTTGATTGTCGCTGACCCTGCCCGCCAGCGGCGCTGCAGCGGTGCCCACAGGCAGCACGGCAACGCGCCAAAGTAGCGCAAAGCACCAGCAGCTAAGCGCGCCAGTGTCGGCTCGCTGGTCGCCCGCCGCCGCGGCGGCGCAGTTTGCCGCGCAACTAAAAGCGCCGGCGCATCGGGGGCAACAGGCGTTGGGCGCGCGGTGTAAGGTCATTGCTGGGTGGGTGAGCGCTGCTGTGGGGGCAGCGGCGCTCACAGTGTGGCGGCATGGCGTGGCGTGGCGTAGCAGGTGGGCGGCAGCGCTAGCGCTGCAAAAACAGCTGGTAAGCGGGGTTGTCAGTCTCGTCTATGTGCGGGTAGCCCAGGCCGCTTAAAAACGCTTTGAATCCTTTGTTGTCGGCCTTGGGTACCTGCAAGCCTACCAAAATACGCCCGTAGTCCGCTCCTTGGTTGCGGTAATGAAACAAGCTGATGTTCCAGCCTGGCGGCATGCTGGACAAAAACTTCATCAGCGCGCCCGGTCGCTCGGGAAACTCAAAACGCAGCAAGCGCTCGTCGCTGGCCTTGGCGCTGCAGCCGCCCACCATGTGGCGAAGGTGTTCTTTGGCCAGCTCATCGTGGGTGAGGTCCAGAGTTTGAAACCCATGCTCTGAAAAGTTCGCGGCAATCTGTGTGCTTTCCCCTTTGGCTGAGGTGCTCAAGCCGACAAACACATGCGCGCTGGCGCTGTCATTCATGCGGTAGTTGAACTCGGTCACCGAGCGCGCACCACCGGGCAGCGCGCCAACAAGCGCACAAAAGCGTTTGAAGCTGCCACGTTCTTCGGGAATCGTCACCGCAAACAGTGCTTCGCGTTCTTCCCCCACCCCGGCGCGCTCGGCCACAAAACGCAGTCGCTCAAAGTTCATGTTCGCGCCGCACAAAATCGCTGCATAGGTCTGGCCATGCGTGTTGTGCTGGGCCACATACTGTTTGATGGCGGCTACCGCCAACGCGCCCGCCGGCTCAACAATGCTGCGGGTATCAACAAACACGTCCTTGATGGCCGCACACACCGCGTCAGTGTCCACCGTCATGAACTCATCGACCAGCGCCCGGCTGATGCGAAAGGTTTCTTCGCCCACCAGCTTGACGGCTGTGCCGTCCGAAAACAGCCCAACATCTGCAAGCGTGACCCGCTTTTTCGCGGCAACAGACTGCACCATGGCATCAGAATCATTCATCTGCACGCCAATGACCTTGATGTCTGGGCGCAGCGCCTTGATGTAGTTGGCGACACCGGCAATCAGCCCACCGCCGCCAATGGCAACAAACACAGCGTCCAGGCGCTGCGAGCCCAGCGTTTGCAGCTGGCGCAAAATTTCCATCGCAATCGTGCCTTGGCCAGCAATCACATCAGGGTCATCAAACGGGTGAACAAAGCTCAGCCCCAGCTTTTTTTGCAGCGCCACCGCCTGGGTGTAAGCGTCTGAGTAGCTCTCGCCGTGCAGCACAACTTCAGCGCCCCACGCTTTGACGGCGTCAACCTTGAGCTGCGGCGTGGTGGTAGGCATAACCACCACGGCGCGGCAGCCGAGCCGTTGGGCGCTGAGCGCTACCCCCTGGGCGTGGTTGCCAGCGGAGGCGCAAATCACGCCTTTTTTGAGCTGCGCTGCGCTCAGGTGGGCCATCTTGTTGTAAGCGCCGCGCAGCTTGAAGCTGAACACCGGCTGCGTGTCTTCGCGTTTGAGCAGTACCGTGTTGCCCAGGCGCTGGCTCAGCACGCTGGCGCGCTCTAGCGCCGACTCGATGGCTACGTCATAGACCCGCGCCGTCAGGATTTTTTTCAAGTAGTCAGCAGGCGACAGTGGCAGTGCGGGAGGGCGAGCACGGCGGGGCGCGCGGACACTTTGGGTGGGCGTGGTCATGTGGCTCTTGTAGCTCCTGTAGGCCCGGTAGATCCGGTGGCCCTGAATAATAAAGGAGCAAAAAAAATGGCCCGAACCATGCGATTCAGGCCAATAAATCCACCCTTTGAGGAGGGGGAGGAGACAAGCGGTGCAAAATTGCAGACCACAGCGCTTTTTGCTTCAAAAATTATAATGGCGCTATGCTGCGCTGCACAATAAATCGGGGCAAAAGTTGGCGGCGCGGTTTGCGTCGGCCGCAGCGGCTCTAGCGGCTCATTAGTTGGCGCCAGCCCGCGCTAACTGGCGCTAACCGGCGCTTAAACACAAGGATTTTGATATGCAATGCACGGTTAACTGGACGGGCCCTGCCGCACGCACCGGCTCGGCGTCAGCGATGACATTTGTAGCCCAAACCGGCAGTGGGCACACGGTGGTGATGGACGGCGCTCCGGACGCGGCCAAACCCGACAACGGCGGTGCTAACCTAGCGCCTAGGCCAATGGAGACCTTGCTGGCCGGCACCGGAGGGTGCACCGCCTACGACGTGGTGCTTATTCTCAAACGAGGCCGCCAAAACATCAGCGGCTGCGCGGTGCAGCTGACCGCCGAGCGCGCTGAAACTGATCCGAAGGTGTTCACCAAAATCCATATGCACTTCACCGTCAGCGGTACGGCGTTGAGCGCTGGCGCCGTCGAGCGTGCCATTGCCATGAGCCACGACAAATATTGCTCAGCCACCATCATGCTGGGCAAAACAGCTGCTATCACCACCAGTTTCGAGCTGGTGGAGGTATAAAAAGCAGCTTCAAGCCAAAAAACAATGCAATTTGCCTCTGGCCGTTGTGTTTAGTTCCTGAGTAGCTATAAATACGATAGCAACGCCGTGTTGTGGGTTTTGTTGTGGCAAGGCCACACGCAAAGCCTCGCCATACCCGCGCCCACAAGTTGTAGCCGCGCCTAAATGTAGTGCGCCGTAGTGGTCATCATTTTGGCTGATGCGCGCATTAGCGCCTTGACTGGCGCAGGAATGGTGGCGGCGCCCATGCTTTGGGCTTCTTGGGCATGCTGAGCCTCGTCGTTTTTCATTTGCGCCACGATGGCACGGGAGTCATGGTCGCCCAGCGGCAAACGCTCAAGGTGCTCTGCCAGATGACTCTCAACTTGCCGCTCAGTCTCGACCACAAAGCCTAAGCTCACCGGGTCGCCCAGCCGGCCGGCAATTAGCCCCAGCGCAAACGCACCGGCATACCACAGCGGGTTGAGCAGCGATGGCCGCGCACCCAGCTCTTTGAGCCGTTCTCGCGTCCACGCCAGGTGGTCGCCCTCTTGCTGGCTGGCCGCCACAAAGTGCTGACGCAACACCGGGTCACGGGTGCTCAACGCCTGCGCACTGTACAAGGCCTGGGCACACACTTCGCCCACATGGTTGACCCGCATTAAAGCGCCTGACAACGCCTTGTCTTGCACGCTTAAGGCGGTTTTTTCTGCCGCAACCGTGGGGCACGTTCGGCT
>JAYULP010000022.1:0-6698 GCA_043763445.1 Polaromonas sp. | reverse complement strand
AAGACCAAAAACCGCACTGCGGTTGCAGCAAATTTCAAGGGTGTGACTATTTGCTTGGCGCAGCACTGCGCTTGCGTTCGAGCCAACAACCCTGCGTTTGTGAAGCGGCGCACCCAACAAGCCAGTTGAGCTGACGTGGCGGTTTTAATGTTCTTGTACTCCCAAGTTCAGTAGTAGTTAGCAAAAACCAGTGGTGGTCAGTGATGGTCAGTGGTAATTGGCAGTAGTTAGCAGTGATTAGTCGTCATCAGCAGCTAAACGCCGGGCTCCAACCGGCCGCCCTTGCTACTTTTTCTGCTGAACCTAGGGAAACCCCTTAAATTTCAAGTGCATAAGTGTCGCCTAAGCGCTAGTGAAAAGCAAGGCATTGCTGAAAAGACTGGCATCAGCTCAAAGGCTTTACTTCGAGGCAGGGTTGCCGCGGCCGAGCAACCTTGCGGCCGTTTGGTGTGCCCGGCTGCCCCGTTGCTTAGCGGGCGGCGTTGGCGTCAGCTACCGTCAGGGCGGTCATGTTGACAATGCGGCGCACGGTGGCAGTAGCCGTCAGGATGTGCATTGGCTTGTTGGCGCCAAGCAGCACGGGGCCAATCGCAATATTGCCGCCGGCGGCGGTTTTGAGCAGGTTGTAGGCGATGTTGGCCGCGTCAATGTTCGGCATGACCAGCAAGTTGGCCTCGCCAGTCAGGGTGCTGTTGGGCATGAGCGCGCTGCGGGCGCTGGCGTCTAGGGCCATATCACCGTGCATTTCACCGTCTACTTCTAGCCAGGGTGACTGCTCACGCAGCAGCGCCAGCGTGCGGCGCATCTTGATGGCGCTGGGCTGGCTAGATGCGCCAAAGTTCGAGTGCGACAGCAGCGCCGCCTTGGGCTTGATGCCAAAGCGCAGCATCTCCTGCGCAGCCATGGCGGTAATCTCGGCGAGCTGCTCGGCAGTCGGGTCGTAGTTGACATGGGTGTCGAGCAAAAACACCTGGCGGCCAGGCAGCAGCAGCCCGTTCATACAGGCATAGGTTTGCACGCCTTCGCGCTTGCCGATGACCTGGTCAAGGTATTCCAGATGGTGAGCGGTGTTGCCCCAGGTGCCACAAATCAGGCCGTCTACATCGCCCTTGCGCAGCAGCATGCCAGCGATGAGCGACAGGCGGCGGCGCATTTCGATTTTGGCGATCTGTACCGTCACGCCGCGCCGCTCCATCAGCCGGTGGTAGGTTTCCCAGAAGTCGCGGTGGCGGTGGTCTTGCTCAACATTGACCACGTCGTAGTCCAGCTCTTGTTTTAGCCGCAGGCCGAACTGCTCGATGCGTTGGGCAATGATGGCGGGGCGGCCAATCAGTGTTGGGCGGGCCAGGCCCTCGTCGACCACAATTTGGCACGCCCGCAGTACGCGCTCTTCTTCACCCTCGGCGTAGGCAATGCGCTTGTGCAGTGCTGACTTGGCGGCGGTAAAAATCGGTTTCATGACGGTGCCGGAGGCATAGACAAAGCTTTGCAGCCGCTCACGGTAGGCGTTCATGTCCTGAATTGGGCGCTGCGCTACGCCGCTGTCGAAAGCGGCTTGCGCTACAGCGGGCGCAATTTTCATCATCAAACGTGGGTCAAACGGCTTGGGAATCAGGTACTGCGGGCCAAACGCGAGCTTTTCGCCCACATAGGCTGCGGCTACCACCTCGCTTTGCTCGGCTTGCGCGAGCTCGGCAATGGCATGCACGGCTGCAATTTCCATCTCGATGGTGATGGTTGACGCACCAGCGTCCAGTGCACCCCGAAAGATATACGGGAAGCACAACACGTTGTTGACCTGGTTCGGGTAGTCTGTGCGTCCAGTCGCGATAATGGCGTCATCGCGCACTAACTTGACGTCATCAGGGTTGATTTCTGGGTTGGGGTTGGCCAGCGCAAAAATGATGGGTTTGGCTGCCATTTTGGCAACCATGTCTTTTTTCAGCACACCACCGGCCGACAGGCCCAAGAAAATGTCCGCACCTTCGATGATTTCGCTCAAGGTGCGGGCATCGGTTTTTTGGGCAAAGAAGATTTTGTCCTCGTCCATCAGCTCAGCACGGCCTTCGTACACCACACCGGCTAGGTCGGTGACATAGATGTTTTCCCGGGCAATGCCCAGCTTGAGCAACAGGTTCAGGCAGGCCAGCGCAGCCGCGCCGGCACCGGAAGTCACCAGCTTGACCGAGCCGGGTGCTTTGCCCACCACCTTCAGAGCGTTCAAAATTGCTGCGCCAACGGTGATTGCCGTGCCGTGCTGGTCGTCATGGAACACCGGAATTTTCATCCGCTTGCGCAACTCGCGCTCAACGTAGAAACAGTCGGGTGCCTTGATGTCCTCAAGGTTGATGGCGCCGAAGGTCGGCTCCAGTGCGGCAATGATCTCGACTAACTTGACCGGGTCTTTTTCGTTGATTTCGATGTCAAACACATCGACGCCAGCGAATTTCTTGAACAAAACCGCCTTGCCTTCCATCACCGGTTTGGAGGCCAGCGGGCCGATGTCGCCCAAGCCCAGCACAGCGGTGCCGTTGGTGATGACCGCTACCAAATTACCGCGACCGGTGTACCTGTAAGCGGCGTCCGGGTCTTTGACGATTTCCTCGCATGGCGCCGCAACGCCGGGGGAGTAAGCCAGCGCTAGGTCACGCTGGTTGGTCAGCTGTTTGGTAGCGGAAATCTGTAGTTTGCCCGGGGTAGGAAACTCGTGGTACTCCAGCGCAGCACGGCGCAATTCGGCGCGTTTTTCGTCGAGGTTGTCAAGGGGGGCGGCGGTCGGGGTGGACATGGGTTCTCTCCAGCGATGGCACTGTAACGGGCAAACGTACAGACCGAAATGAACACAGACGCCGCCCGCCACAAGGGCTGCATGCGTCCTGCAAGGACCACAATTGTAGGCCCGGAGTCGGGCCAGCCCGGTGACAGAACCGGGTGCAAATAGTGCCATCTTGGGTGACTCGCTAGCGACTTTTTCAAACCCACCGGTGCAGCGCTTACAGGGCCTTGGTGCTGGTGCTCAGGGCTTGTTAGCGCCGATTAGCGCCGACTAGGAGCCTGTTCGCACTTATCGGCGCCGCTGTCGATTCGGCGCTGGCGTGCGCGCTGCACTGGCTGCCCTGCGAGGGTTTTGGGGCAAAACAGCGGTGGCATGGCTCAAATCGGTCATTGGCCCGCATGTCTAAACCTTGGCACAGCTATTGATGTAATCGCTGTGCCAGGCAGCGGCACCCCCCCGGCTGGCGCGGCACGGCACTGGCCGGCCGTGATCGCGCTGGCGTTGGGCTGCCGCCGTAAGCTACGACACCACCGCAAGGCATTGTTTGAGTCAGCTTGAGCAAGCAAGCGCTAATCGACGTTGCTGCGCAGACGCAGCGCGGTGATGGCACACTGGCCGGGCCGGCACACCGGCGCTGGCCGGTGTGCCGCACTATCGGCACTACTCGCACTACACCGGCCAGCGCAGGGGTGTTGGCCCACTGCCAGCGCTGGATGTTTTAGAGACGACAAACAAGGAGCACCCTGACGTGACGCACCCCTTTGCCAGCCACGCCAAGCGGCTCCGGTTTTTGATGTCGCAGGGCTTGGGTAGGCCACTTGCCTGCTTTGCGCCGTGGGTGCTGCAAGCCTGTGTTTTTGCTGTGGCCGGTGGTGGCGGTGGTAGCCGGGTGCAGTCGCTGCCCGCCGCAGCGCAGGGGCCTGCGCCGTGCCTGCAGCCGGCGGTGTCGGGCGCGGTGGTGGTGGGCTCCGGCTTGCCGGGCGACCCGGCGATTCCTGAGCCATCGTCGGGCTACCGCATCGCAAAAACGCCAGTGCCAGCCGCACACTATATGGTGGTGACGGCTAACCCGCTGGCCAGCCAAGCCGGCTGCGATGTGCTGGCCAAGGGCGGCACGGCGCTGGACGCGGCGGTGGCGGTGCAAGCGGTGCTGGGCTTGGTGGAGCCCCAATCGTCCGGCTTGGGCGGCGGTGCATTTTTGTTGCATTACCGCGCTAGCACCGGCGCGGTGCAAAGCTACGATGGCCGTGAGAGCGCACCCGCTGCTGCCACCGAGGACTACCTGCGCTATGTCAGCGCAGACGACAAAACCAACCCACTGCCACGCCTGAGCTCGCCGTTCACCAGCACCAAGGCCAGCGGGCGCTCGATTGGCACGCCCGGCGTGGTGCGCATGCTGGAGCTGGCGCACCAAGACCATGGCAGCCAGCCGTGGACGGTGCTGCTGCAGCCTGGCATCACCTTGGCGACCAACGGTTTTCCGATCGGCGGGCGAATGGCCGCTGCCATCAGCGGCGCACGCACCGACTTTTTGCGCGACCCCGAGGCTGCAGCGTATTTTTTGAACCCTGACTTCAGCGCTAAGCCGCTGGGCACGGTGCTGAAAAACCCGGCCTATGCCGCTACTTTGTCCAGCTTGGCGCAAGGCGGGGCCAATGCGTTCTACACCGGCGCAATTGCGCAGTCCATCGTAGACAAAATCCAGCTCACCAGCGGCGGCCTGCCGACGCCTAGCGCCATCACGCCGGGCCTTACTGAGCTGGCGGACCTGGCCAACTACAAAGCCGTGCGGCGCGCACCGGTATGCAGCACTTACCGCCGCACCTGGGTGTGCGGCATGGGGCCGCCATCGTCGGGTGGCATTGCAGTGGCGCAAACGCTGGGCATCCTTGAGAACTTCGACCTTGCGGCCGCCGCCCCGACGCTGATTAACGCCGAAGGCGGTAAGCCGTCGATTCTGGCGGTGCATCTGGTCAGCGAGGCTGAGCGCTTGGCCTATGCCGACCGCAACAAATACCTGGCCGACACTGACTTTGTCCCGTTGCCCGGCAACGGCGTCAGTAGCTTGATTGCTAAGGACTACCTCAAAGGCCGCGCGGCGCTGATCTCCACGGCCAAGAGCTTAGGCACGGCCACAGCCGGCTCCTTTACTGCGGCGGCGCTGCTGGGCAGCAGCGCCAACGAGGGCAATGGCACCACGCACTTGTCCATCATCGACCGGTTCGGCAATGCGGTGGTCATGACCAGCACGATTGAAAGCTCAATGGGGTCCGCACATTTCACCCGCGGCTTTTTGCTCAACAACCAGCTGACCGACTTTTCGTTTGACCCGTCCGACGCGGTTGGCCCGATTGCCAACCGCATCACCGCGCTCAAGCGCCCGCGCAGTTCGATGGCGCCCACGCTGGTGTTCAACACCGCCGCAGACGGCTCGCGCGGCGACCTGCTGATGGCCACCGGCTCGCCCGGCGGCGCAGCGACTATCCAGTTTGTGGTGAAAACGGTGGTCAGCGCGGTGGACTGGAAGCTCAATGCGCAGCAAGCAAGCTCGATGGTGAATTTTGGCGCTGGTAACAGCGCCACCACCGGCGTGGGCGGCGAGCACCCGTCGATTGACACCAGCAACAGCGGCCTGAACGATCCGCTGCTGGTTGGCCTGCGCACCCTGGGCCACACGGTGTCGTTTGCGGCGCAGTCCAGCGGCACCTCGAGCATTATCAAAACGCGCAAAGCAGGCACCAGCTCGCCCGTGCTGGAGGGCGGAGCCGACCCGCGACGCGAAGGCCTCGCGCTGGGCGACGCTTTGCCGTGACGGGGCGTTAGTCGAGCACTGATCAAGGGCTACTCAAGCACGCGTTGGCGCAGCTGCTGACTCGGTCGGCCCAGCTGCCAGCGCTCTCAGTGCAAACGCTGGCAGCTGGGCAAGCGATAAGCCGACAAACTGCCTGTTACTGGCCCGCAAACCGCTCGCGCAAATACGCAATGATTTTGTCTGACTCGTACATCCACAGGCTTTGTCCCGACGTGTCCGTGACTTTTAAGCACGGCACCTTGGCCTGACCGCCTTGCGACTGCAGCGCCGCCCGGTCAGGGCCAGGGCGCTGCGCATCAATGCGGCGAATGGGCAGCGACAACAGCGCCATCTCCCGGCGCACCTTCATGCAAAACGGGCAAGTGGTGTACTGGTAGAGCACCAGCGCACTGCATTGCCGGCTGACTTCGTCCTGCGCCGCCGGCGTGCGCTTTAGCCCAGCGGGCCGGGTGAGCTTTTCTTTGAGCAGCAGCGCGGGGCCCAGCACCGCACGAAGGGTTTTAAAGAAAGCGCGAATTAAAAATTTCATCAGCCAATTTTAAGTTCACTGGCTGTTGGTTGAAGCGGCTTTTGACACCTTTGGCTGTTGACGCCTTTAGCCGGTGCTATCGACGCGCGCAGTGCGTTGGGGTGTGCATAGCCAAGGCACTGCGCGGCCAAAGCGTTTTTTGCGGGCTGTGCGTTGCCTAGCGATTCGGCTTCGTCGGCCACCCCGCAGTGTGCCAGTTGCTCGGTGAGTCGGCCTGTTGACTTAGCCTGTTGAGTCAGGCGAGCTGGTGCGGCCTGCAGGGCGGTGGTGGCTGCGCGCTGCCACTGCAGGTAAAGCTCAAACGCCGATGCGCTGAAATGAGTGAATGTACGTAATGTATGTACATGTGTATATATGTATGTACGGCGTGAATGACTGAGTGACTGAGTGACTGACTGAGTAACAACTGTCCATCGCCAAAGGGCCGCAAATGTCGACTGGATTCAGGCGACGTTTCCTCTAGCACGCTGGTGCTGCGCTAGACCTCACCCGCGCATCAATGCCTCAATCTCATCGGCCTTGACTGGCACACCTCGGGTCAGCAGCTCGCAGCCTTTGGCGGTCACCAGCGCGTCGTCTTC
>JAYULP010000021.1:0-2748 GCA_043763445.1 Polaromonas sp. | reverse complement strand
CTAGCCCCACAGCATGCGGCGGTGCAGCCCCGGGTTGACGCCCGCTGGCGGTTTTCACAGCGCGTGCTCCTCCAGGCACTTGGCCATAATGCGGGCGGCTTGCGCCATGCGCGGGCCGGGCCGCACCACCACGTCCGAGTCGTCGGCGCTGAAGCTGCAAATGCGTTGGTTTTTCACCGCTTTGAGGCCAGCCCAGCCGGGGTAGCTGGTCATGGCCTGCATGCTACGGTTGCCCGCCATGATCAGGTCCGGGTTGACGCGCACGATGAACTCAGGGTTGAGTTTTGGGAACGGCCCCAAGCTAGCGGGCACCACGTTTTTGACCCCTAGGCGGCTCAGCGTTTGACCAATAAACGATGACTCGCTGGCGGCATACGGCCCCCGGCTGACCTCAAAGTAAACCCGGGTGTTTTTAGCCCGGGCTGACAGTGACTGGCTGGCAGCGGACACACCCGCGTCAATTTCACGCCAGAGTTTGTCAGCGCCCTGCTCGGGCGGCACAGCCAGCAGCACCCCCAGCACTGCCAGCACGCGGCGCACATCTGCGTGGCTTTTGGTCTCCAGCGCCACAACTTTCACACCCAGCGACTCAAGCCGGGTGGCCGACCGCGACGACACCGCCGCCAACACCACATCCGGCTTGAGCGCTACGATAGCTTCAATGTTGGGGTCTATGCCGCCACCGAGCTTAGGCAGTGCTTGCACGCTGGCCGGGAAATTGGAGTATCGGTCCACCCCAACCAAGCGCTGACATTGGCTCATGCCGCAGACGCTTTCGGTCAGTGAGGGCAACAGTGTCACGATGCGCTGTGGCGACTCGGAAAAGCTCACCGCCACGCCCCGGTCATCGGTTACTTGCAGCGCCTGGGCAGGCCAGGCAATTGCCAGCCACAGCAAGCCAAGCAAGACTCGCTGGAGTTTCATGCCGCGCCTTTCAAAAACAGCGGCAAGCCAGCGGCCATGAACGTCACCCGCTGGCAAATGGCGGCCACGTCCTGGTTCAGCCGTCCCAGGCTGTCGACAAAAGCCCGGGTGTCGCGGCCCATCGGAATGACGCCCAAACCAATTTCATTGCCAACAAAAATGAGCGGCCCAGGAGCTTGCTCAATTGCTACTAAAAGCATAGCTGCACGGGATTTGAAACTGACGGCTTCTGGCCTATTTGGCTCAAAATCAGCGGCCCTACCGTGTTGGCACGCTTGCGCCGGCATCAACACATTGGTCAGCCACAAGGTCAGGCAGTCCACCACCACCAGCGTGTGCGGCTGGCTGTGCAAGGCAATGGCTTCGGGCAGTGCCAGTGGCTCTTCTGCAGTGGCCATGCCGGGTACGCGCTCGGCGCGGTCGGCCCGGTGGCGGGCAATGCGCCGGGCCATCTCGTCATCCCAGGCCTGTGCGGTCGCTACCATCACCGCCCGGTGCGCGGGGCGCTGTAGCAGCCACTGCTGCGCCAACGTCTCCGCGCGGCGTGACTTGCCGCTGCGCTGGCCGCCAAGAATGAATTCGCTTTTGACCTGCTCACCCATAAAGCCGACTCCAGTCCATGATGATGCGGTGAATTTGCTCGACTCCGTCCGGCAGCGCTGCCGGGCTTGGTTGCAAAATGTCAGCTGATTTGATCTCAAACCACTGGTCATTTTTGACCGCATTGACACCGTGGTAGGGCAGAGCGCGTCAGTCTTGTTCAAACTCAGGCTCCAGTGGCGCCGTCCGTTAGAACTTCGGCTGCCAATTCAAGCCAACAAAGATGCCTCGAGGTGCCTGGTTGTAGCCATAAGCCGTTTGGTACACCGTATTAGCGAGGTTTTCCACACGGCCAAACAGGTTGACCACCGGCGTAAGCAGGTAGCGTGCCTGGAGGTCCACCACGCGGTAGGCATCAAGCGTGTTGACGCCGTCTTGTCGCACGCCGGCAAACCGCAGGTCAGCGCCCAAGCGCAGTGCGCCGAACGGATAGCTGGCAGACAGCGAGCCCAGCGACTTGGCGCGGCGGCGCAGCGTTTTTCCGGTGCTCTCGTCAATCGGGTTTTGCTGTGTCAGGCTTGCGCGCAGCTCAGTTGCACCCACTTGGCCGCTGTAGCTGAGCTCCAGACCGCTGTTTTTGCTGCGGCTGACGTTTTGAAATTGCGACGTGGCGAAATCGTATAAAAACTGGTCGCTGCTGCGGGTGCGAAAGTAGCTAGCCCGCACCCTGTTTGTCGCCGCAGCGTACTGCATGCCCAGCTCTTGCGAGCGTGCGGTTTCAGGCTTGAGCGCTGGGTTGCCAAAGTACGGCGCGTACAGATAGCCTAGCGGCGCTACGTTAAACGCCGTCGAAACGCTAGCCGTTGCCCTCCACTGCGGCGCAAGGTCAAAGCCGTAGCCTAGGTAGCCGGTGGTTTTACTCTGAGCGTTTTGAAGCGCGTCATGCCGCACATTGGCTTGCAGCGACTGCGCGCCATGCCGGCCCTGCAAGCCGGCAAACAGGGCGTTAATGCCGCGCGTTCTAGCGTATTGCCCGCCGCTGCCGTCGTCGGTGTCAATAGCTTGGTTTTGACGCTCTGCGCCAACAGTTGCCAGCCAGCCCGAGCCAAACGCTGCGGTATTGGTCCAATTTAGCAGGCGGTTACGCGAGCGGTAGCTGTCCGAATAGGCCGGCGTGAGGTACGCCGTATTTGCCGGGTAAGTGTTGGTGTTGAGGTCATTGCTTTGTGACAGGCTTAGTTTGCTCTGCCAATTTGCAGCCAGCTGATTTTCGGTAAAAAGCGT
>JAYULP010000020.1:0-6779 GCA_043763445.1 Polaromonas sp. | reverse complement strand
TGAAGTCAGAAAACAAAAAGGATTGGAAGAATAAAGGTTTGTCACTATCAACCATTCTTCCCCTTGAATTACCTACCTCTACGTCCCCTAATTTAGTTCCTGTTTCATTTGTCTCTTCCTCTCACCAGGAGATTCAAAGAAGCGCTAAAGCAGAGGCCTTGCTCGATACTGGCTGTCTAGCTGGAGATTTTTAGCCAGAAGAGTAGTAGATAAATACCATCTTTCGCCAATCATTCATTCAGATTCTCATAATTCTGTTTGCAGTGGGCTTGATAACAGCCGCTGCGTCGGCTGCCATCGCGGCCTGCGAATCGCAATCGATAACGGTCCTGGCGCAGAGCAGGTATTGATTCGGAAGCAGGTTTATGGAAAGCGGCGCAAGTCCGCAATGGCAATCGAGGGAACTGGGTAGCTACTTTTTAAGGTTTAAATCGACCTCCAAGCTAATGAATACATGCGCTATCAGCTATGAAGACAGTAGCGTCCAAAATCGGCTGTTATGGCGCCTACCGTGCAAACCCGCTGTGCAGACGGCTTGACAGGGCACAAAATGAGGCAACTTCGATGGAAATCTCATGCAAACCAGCCCACACCGCACTGCGCCAACGTCCCTTACTCGCCGCTGCTTTAACCTTGCAGTTACCGCCGCTGCCAGCACGGTGTGCGCGCCGCTGTTTGCCCAAAGCGCTTGGCCGAACAAGCCGATCCGCATCATCGTGCCGTACACGCCGGGCGGCTTTACTGACCAGATGGCACGCATTGTTCAAGTGGGCTTGCAAAACCGCCTACAGCAAACCGTGACGGTTGACAACAAGCCCGGTGCCAACAGCATCATCGGCGTCGACATGCTGGCCAAAGCACCGGCTGATGGCAGCACTTTTGCGGTGGTGATTGCTGCGTATGCCGCCAACAACACGCTGTACCCCAAGCTGCCGTATGACGCGCGCAAAGACCTGACCGGAGTGTCGCTGATGGGAATATCACCTTTGCTGGCTGCTATCAATATCGATGCACCGTTTAAAACCACCAAAGAGCTGATTGACTATGCACGCGCCAACCCCGGCAAGGTCAGTTTTGGTTCATCGGGTAACGGTTCGGCGGCGCACCTGACTAGCGAGCTGCTTAAGTCGCTCACCAAAACCTATATGGTGCACATCCCGTATCGGGGCGCTGTGCCTGCGCTGACGGACTTGATGGGTGGGCAAATTCAGTTGTTTTTTGACGCAGCCACCGGGCTGATCACCCAAGGCAAGGCAGGCAAGGTACGTTTGATTGGCGTAGCCAGTGACCGCCGCCTTCCTGCCGTGCCAGACGTGCCAACGTTTATTGAACAAGGCTTTGCAGGTTTTACGGGCAGCACCTGGGCTGGCATGTTGGCCCCAAGCGCAACACCCAAAGACATCGTCAAACGCATGTCCGATGAAGTCGCCCGCATCATCAAAAGTGATGAGACCAAGGTCAGGCTAGACGCGATGGGAACGTTTGCTGCTGGCAGCAGCCCGGAAGAGTTTGATGCGTTTATAGGGAGCGAGACGGCCAAGTGGGCCAAGGTGATCAAAGACGCCGGCGTGAAAGCGGACTAATCAGCCCCGGTGCCTGACGTTTGCACCCGGCGTGCACCGTCAAAGCGGCGGGCCCAATAGTCAATGTTCATACTTTCAACCCGCACTTCAGCCCCGGGCTTCGGGGAGTGAATGAACCGGCCTTCGCCCACGTAAATACCCACATGGCTGAACGTGCGTTTGAGGGTGTTGAAAAACACCAAGTCACCGGGTTTAAGCTCTGATTTGTCAATGTTTTGCGTGGCTGCCGCTTGCTGCTCGGCACGGCGCGGTAACACCAAGCCAATGCTTTGCTCGTAAATGGCGCGGACAAAGCCGCTGCAGTCAAAACCGGTTTCAACCGTGTTGCCGCCGCGTTTGTAGGGCACGCCTAAAAAACCCATGGCGTTGACGACCAGCTCAGACGCTTTGTTACTGACGGACTGCCGAACTTGGTCAAACTGGCTGAGCAAGCCTTTTTCAGCCAGCAGTTTGTCCAGGTCATCACCGGTTTGGCCGGGCGCTGCGTGGGCGTTCAGCGTTAAAAACAGTACTGATGTCAGGGCAAGATGGGTGAGCTGTAAACGCATGGTTTGCAGGATACTTGAAACAAGCCGGTAAAGTCAACCTCAAGTTGTTTCTTGAAAGCCATGATAAACCCTTGATTTGTAATGAAATATACATTTTTTGAATTTGGATGAGTTTGGCCGCAACTCTGTATTTGTAGGATAGTCAGATTTGCTTAATCACCGATGTATCGACCATTTCGCGAGCTAAAAATGCAATCAAACACCGTTTTTTACCTGTCAAATCGGCCTCTAGCCCTTATAAATCGTGCGCTAGCAGCTATTTTTTATATAGCAATTTTATGTCTTTGCGGGACTGCCGCTGCTCAAACCGTGCGGCCCGAGCTAGTTGCCAGCGGCCTGCAAAATCCGTGGGCGGTGGCTTTTTTGCCGGAAGGGCGCTTTTTAGTGACTGAGCGGCCTGGGCGGCTGCGGGTGGTGGAGCGAGATGGCCGCTTAAACAAACCCGTCGATGGCCTGCCAGAAGTCGCGGCAGGCGGGCAGGGCGGGCTGCTCGATGTGCTGCTGGACGCCGACTTTGCCAGCAACCGCACGCTGTACTTTTGCTTTTCAGAACCCGCTAATGTCGGCAATGGCAACAGCACCGCCTTGGCCCGCGCCACGCTCAGCCCCGACATGGCCCGGCTGGAAAACCTCAAAGTTATCTTCAGTCAAAAACCCAAAGTCACCAGCAGCCTCCATTTTGGTTGCCGCATTGTCGAAAGCCGCGCGCCGGGTGCCAACGGCAAAGCCGACGGCAAGCTGTTCTTGATGCTGGGGGAGCGCTATTCCCGCATGCAAGACGCCCAAACGCTGACCAACCACCACGGCAAAATCATCCGCATCAACAAAGACGGCAGCGTGCCGCCTGACAACCCCTTTGCAAGTCGTGCTGGCGCGCTGCCAGAAATCTGGAGCTACGGCCACCGCAACCCGCAGGGCGCCATCCTGGCCCCCGACGGCACGTTGTGGATGCACGAGCACGGCCCGCAAGGTGGCGACGAAATCAATCTGCCCAAACCCGGTGCCAACTACGGCTGGCCAGTGATTACCTATGGTGAAAACTATGGCGGCGGCCCAATTGGCCAGAACTTGACGGCGCAAGCCAATATGGAGCAGCCACTACACCAATGGACGCCATCGATTGCCCCATCGGGCATGGCGTTTTTAACCAGCGAGCGCTATGGCAAAGCTTGGCAGGGCAACCTGTTCGTTGGCTCACTCAAGTTTGCGTACCTGAACCGCATTGAGCTGACTGCTCCGTACAGCGGCAAAGTGCTGCGTGAAAGCAAACTGATTGCCGAGGTGGGCGAACGCATTCGCGACGTGCGACAAGGCCCAGACGGTTTGCTTTACGTGCTGACGGACAGCAGCAATGGGAAGTTGATACGGCTTCTTCCCAATCCGTGATGTGTCAAAAAGCCAACCCAGAGCAGCATGTGAAAATCAACGCATGATTTTTACCAAGGCTTTAGAAAGCCCGCCCGCTAAAGCCGCCTATCTGAGCGGTATTCGCGACACCCTCTTGGTCATCCCGTCTTACTTGCCGTTTGGTCTGGTTTGCGGCGTTGCGTCTGTCAACGCCGGGCTGACCACGGGCGCGTCGCTGGCCATGCCTGCGATTGTTTATGGCGGCTCTTCTCAAGCGGTGCTGTTGCAGTTCATACAAGGCAATGCGTCCCTGTGGATTGCCGTTTTATCAGGCTGCGTGATCAATCTGCGCATGGCGGTGTACAGCGCCGCCATGGCCAGCAGGGTGCGGCATTTGGGCAAGGGCCAGCGCATGCTGGTGGCGGCTTTTTTGGTCGACAACACCTTTGCCTTTATGCAAACCCGTGAGCAAAGCCACCCGCACGACCAGCACATCATTGCTTACTATGCGGGCACCAGCACCATGTTTTGGTCGTTCTGGTTTTTGTTTTGTGCGATCGGCGTGTTTGCGGGCAACATCGTGCCCGCCAGCTGGCAACTTGACTTTGCCATTCCGCTGTCGTTTATGGCGATTGCCGCCACCTCTATCCGCAATGTACCTATGGCTGCAGCTGCTGTGGTGGGCGGTGCGGCCAGTGTGCTGTTGTTTGCACTGCCACTCAAACTCGGCTTGATTGCCGCTTGTTTGGCGGGTTTAATGGCGGGTCTTTTGGCGCAAAAAGCAGTGGCGCAAAAAGCAGTGGCGCTAAAGCCATGACCAGCCTGAGCGCCTTGCAAAGTTGGTCTGTGGTGCTTGGTCTAGCCTTGGGCACGTTTTTGATCCGTTATTCTTTCATTGGTTTGTTTGCTGACAAAGACTTGCCGGCCTGGCTGGAGAACGCGCTAAAACTGATGGTGCCAGCTATTTTTGCGTCGATTGTTTTCAGCAGCGTGGTGATGGTGGGTGGTGAGGTGGCTGGGCTGACTGACTGGCCGCGTTACGCCGCGGCCAGCATTGGCCTGGTGGCGGCCATCTTGTCGCGCGGCAACATGCTGGTCACTGTGCTGGTGGGCATGGCCGCACTGCACGGTTTGCCTTGGTTGTTACGCTGAGCTGCGGTGGCAAAGCACACCACCCAGTTATCATGAAGCCATGACGTTTAACGCTCCCTGGCGCATCTTGCTGGCCAGCACCAACCGCACCGCCAAGGCTTGGCTGGGGCAGTGGTGGAAGTTGCTGCACCTCGCTGCAGTGCTGCTGCTGCTGGCGTTGTCGCCATCGAACTACAAAAGTGCTGATCGCCTGGCACTGGGTCGGCATTTGTACGACAACACAGCGCCCATCATGTTGGGATTTTCAGTCCTCTGCGCCTTGGTCAGCCTGGTGCTGACCCGCATCGTTGTCACCACGGCGTTGAGCTACGGCTTGTCACAGTACGCCATGCAGGTGGTCATTCGGGTGCTAGTGCTTGAATTGATTCCGCTGACTGCTGCACTTTTTGTAGCGCTGCGCTGCACCATACCCGACGGTGCAGAACTGGCCGAGATGCAGGCACGGGGCGACCTGAACGCCTTGCGCCAAAAGGGTATTAACCCCATGGCGCGCGAGGTGCTGCCGCGGGTGCTGGCCGGTATTTTTTCAACCATCACGCTGGCGGTGCTCAGCTGTGTGGTGGCACTGGTGGTGGCTTACGTGGTGGTGTATGGCTTTAGCGGGTCGGGGTTTGCGGGCTACACCCGCTTGTTTGGCCAGGTGTTTGGCCCGGCGGTGACCACAATTTTCATCATGAAGACGCTGCTGTTGAGCTTGGCGGTGTCGCTGATCCCGATGGCCTCAGCGCTGTACGGCAGTGCAGTGAACGGCACTCGCACCAGCGCTGAAATGCGTGGCTTGGTGCGCATGTTTGCCGTGATCCTAATGATTGAGGTGTTGTCTTTGGTCGGCAACTACTATTGAAGCTATGAGCGAAAAAATCGACATTCAACCTGACGCCACGCCCCCGCCCGTGCCAGACCACCTGGAGTTCAAGGCGGTGCTGCTGCTGGGCTTCATGTTCACATTGATTGTGGCGGCAGCGCTGTACGTGATGTATGCACGCGGTTTGTTTGAAAGCAGCCAAAAGCTGGTGCTGGTGTCGGAAGACTCTGAGGGCGTGGTGGTGGGCATGAACATGACATTTTCGGGCTTCCCGATTGGCCGGGTGCGCCGCATTGAGCTGGCTGAAGATGGCAAGGCACGCATTGTGGTGGACGTGGCCAGCAAAGACGCTAAATGGCTGCGTAAGTCCAGCGTGTTTACCGTGGTGCGCGGGTTGGTGGGCGGCACCAACATTCGCGCCTATACCGGCGTACTGACTGACCCGCCGCTGGAGGACGGCGCGGTGCGCACCGTGCTGCAGGGCGATGCAGGCGCTGAAGTGCCCAAGTTGATTGCGGCAGCGAAGGACTTGCTTGAATCAGTCAGCTCGCTGGTCAGCAGCCAAGGCGCGCTGGGTGCCAGCTTTGGCAACATCCAAACACTCACCGCCAAAATCAACGGTCCGGGCGGCGCGCTAAGTGTGGTGCTTGGCGGGCCTGACGAGGCTAAAAAACTGCTGACATCGTTGGATGCGACGAGCAAAAATGTCAATTCGTTGCTGATAAAAATTGATCGCCTGACCGCCAAGGCCGATGCCCAGGTGTTCGGCGACAAGTTTGGCAATACGGGCTTGTTACCCGAGACCCGGGCCACGGTGGTACAGCTCAATGGCTTGCTGGGTGACGCACGCACCAGCTTGAAAAAAGTCGACGCTGTGCTGGTAGAAGCCCAAGCCATCGGTGCCAATGTGAAGGAAGGTAGCAACGATTTGGGTATGCTGCGCGGCGAGGTGGAGTCCAGCCTGCGCAAGGTCGATGGGTTGATCAATGAGATCAACCGCAAATGGCCGTTTGCGCGTGATGCTGAGGTGAAGTTGCCATGAGGGTTGCCATGAACAAGTTACTCATGACGTGGGCTGTTTTACTGTTGTCTGCCTGCGCGTCGGGGCCCAAACCGACTGACTGGCAGCTCAATGCCAAAGGCGCCATTGACCGGGCAGTGGCCGCTTACCTTGAAGGCAACAACCGCGTTGAAGCCGCTGAGATGGCCAACGCCAGGAATGAGATTTCAAGCACTGGGCGTGTCGACTTGATGGCTCGGGCAGAACTGCTGGCCTGCGCCAGCCGCGTGGCAAGTTTGGTGTTTGAACCCTGCGCAGGTTTTGAAAAGCTGCGCCAAGATGCA
>JAYULP010000019.1:0-16382 GCA_043763445.1 Polaromonas sp. | reverse complement strand
GCAAAACGAGACATTCGCTACAGCACGCTAAGCCGTGAGCTGGCCAATGTTGGTGGACACGTAGACCATCACATCATCAACCAAGCTTCGCTGATGAGATCAAACGGCCAGACTGCGCCACACCAGTTGTCAGTGACTGACGCAGTTGATAAATGAGGCCTGCCTGGACATTTCCAAGCGTGGCAAAAATTACCAACAACCTTCAGCGGCCTACTGGCACGCCGACATCGAAATTTTGGCAGGGGTGGAAGGAGTCGAACCTGCGAATGCCGGAATCAAAATCCGGTGCCTTAACCAACTTGGCGACACCCCTACACAGGACGATTGTCATCAAGCATTACAACTTGCTGACAACCAACCGTTTAACTTTTTAAAATTTCCCTCATTGCCGTCCCAACTGGACGGCTTACTGGCTCTTGTTGGACTTTCTCAAACCTTGTTGGGTCTCGGCATCCGCTAACTAGCTCGCTTACCAGTTGGCCAACGGGTGCGTATCTAAACTGCAACATTTGCGTACCATCCAATGGTTTGGCGCATCCTGAAAATTACCGCCATCACCTGCTAGCTTAGCAAAAACCGCGCTTCCTGAGCCTGTCATTCGCGCCTCGAGCTGGTGCGTTGCCAGCCAGTTCAATGACTCCAGCATTGGCGTGCAAAATTGCATGGCTACCAGCTGCAAGTCGTTTTTACCGAACTTGAACATGTCACTCTCAGCGAGGTCTGTGAAGCCTTGGATTCTAGCAGTATCCGTGTCACGCTTGAGAAGTGGCGCTCGGAAAATATCTTGTGTTGCCAGCCCAGCCGGTGTTTTGACCACAATAAATGTTGCTGAAGGCAGTGAGATAGGCGTTACTTTTTCACCAATGCCCTCGACCCAGGCATGGCCGCCGGAGAGAAAAAACGGCACATCGGCACCAAGTCCCAGTGCCAGCGACTGAAGTTGGACAGTGGGCAGGCGGGTGCCCCATAGTCGCTGCAGCGCCAGCAAGCAGCTGGCAGCGTCGGATGAGCCGCCGCCCATGCCGGCCTGTGCCGGAATGCGTTTTTCCAGTCCGATATGGACCCCCAGCGTGGTGCCAGTAGCGCGCTGCAGGGCTCTGGCGGCACGAACAGTCAAGTCGTCGTCGGGCAGCACGGCATGGTTTTGCGCCGGCGTTGCAATGTCCTCGCGGCTGATAACACCATCACGGCGAAGTGAAAAGTGCAAAGTGTCGCACCAGTCAATCAACATAAATACTGACTGCAGCAGGTGGTAGCCGTCGCTACGTCGCCCAGTGATGTGCAAAAACAAATTGAGTTTGGCCGGTGCGGCGACGTCGTACAGCGCTTGAAGGGCTTGCATGCTGAACCGGCGCTGTTACTGTCGCTGCTGTTGTTACTGGTCGAGCACAACGCGCAAGTCGGCCTGCGGCGTCGGCAGATCGCGGCGAGCGGCGATTCGGCCCTCGGCTCGGCGTGACAGGTCTGCAGTCCAGCCTTCGACCGGGGTGTCAACGCCAGCGAGCCAGCCGAATAAAGCGGCAATCGGTACGGCTGCGCCGATGGTCTGCGCCAGAAACGATTCGATGGACGAAAACCGCTGCAGCTGGCCATTGCCCGAGTCCAGCACCGCTTGCTCCGCAGACCAGCGCACAACCCCCAATACGTTGCCTAGCGGGCTCAGCACAGTGAGCGCCCCACGCTCAGGGTGTCCAGTGAGTTCAAAACTGACGGAAAACGATTGCGCGGCCACCGTTTGCGCTGCGCTTTGAATTTGCAGGCTCAGGCGGCCAGACCACGGCCCTTGCGTGGCTGTCGCCCTGGCGTGTGCCTCAAGCTGGGTGTTGTTGGCAATGGGCCTGGTAGCGCAGCCTGCTAGCAGCGCTACGGCCGCCGTAAGTGGCCAAATGCACTGGGTAAATTGCGCTCGGCGCCGCACCGGTGGCTTCACAGCGGAACGCGAAGCCGTTTAACGGTGTCTCGAACCGACTCGTTGTCCGGGTTAAGCAGCAGCGCTTGCTTGAGCAGTGCAGCCGCCTCAGCGCGCTGGCCTAGAACCCACAGCACTTCGCCGTAATGCGCGGCTATTTCAGGGTCTTGTTTGGCGCTGAATGCCGCTTTGAAAATCTGCGCCGCCTTCGCTACGTTGCCCAGCCGGAACTCTACCCAGCCCAAGCTGTCTTGAATGAAGGGGTCGGTCGGTGCAAACGCCAACGCTTTTTCAATCAGTGTTTTGGCCTCTGGCAGGCGCAGGTTACGTTCGGCCAGCGAATACCCCAGCGCGTTGTAGGCATGGTGATAGTCTGGCTTGAGCGTGATCACGCGCTGCAACAATTTTTCCATCTCAAGCAGATTGCCGAGTTTTTCTGCCAGCATGGCTTGGTCATAAATCAGCTCGGCATCGTCTGGGTTTTGTGCAGTGGCGCGGGCCATCAAATCAAACGCTAGCTGGTATTGCTTGACGTCGCGCAGCAACGAGACCTCAGCGCCCAGCTTGGCCCGGGCATCTTCTGGTGTGCGCTCGGGTAGTTGCGCAATGAGTGTTCGGCCTTCGCCGAGCTTGCCTTGGCTGGCCAAAATGGAGGCGCGCCGGGCTTGGACCTGAATTAGCCCACCAGCGTTTTCAATCTTCGCCAGCCAAGACTCGGCAACGCTGTAGTCCTTGCGTTTTTCCGCCACCTGTGAGAGCGATAAATAAGCCTGGTCCAAACCCCGTTTGCGCTCGTCGCTACCGAGGAGTGGCTCGACCAGCGCCACATAGCGCTCAAGCGAGGCTCTGGCTTGGCTCAGCTGGCTGTCTTGCAATTGAAGTGCGCCGAGTACTAGCCAGCTTTGTTCAAAGCTCGGATGCTCGCGGCTGACTTGCTGCACTTGGGCACTGGCTTCGCTGTAGCGCTGGGCATCAATCAGCACGCGGGCATAGCTCATACGCATTTCCGGCAGTGCCGTGGCGTTATCGTCAAGGTAGCGTTTAACGATGGCCTCGGCGGCCGGGAGTTTGGCGTCTATCAGCTCCAATGCAACCAAGGCGGGGCCTTCGGCAGGCGCTTGGCTTTTGATGTCCATAGCTTGTGCGCGCTGGGCTGCAGCCAGTGCCGCGTTAGCGTCGCCTGCAGCCAGTCGCATACGGCCCACTGCGGTCCAGGCGGCGCTGGCTGTTGTGGGGTTGCTCAGGTAGTCAGTAAGCGCGGACTCCACCGTTTGCGCGACCAGCTTTTTGTCACTGGCGCGCTCGTAAGTACGCGCAATCGCGGCAATCACCAGTGGCCGTTCAACATCACTGGCCCGATTGATTTCGGCTTTCAGGGGCTCTGCTGACTCGGCAATGCGATTTAACGCAATCAAAATTTGCAATACATAGCGGTTGGCTTCGCGCGACACCGGCTGCGCCTGCCGCCAAGCTCGGGCGGCTTGTAGCGCGGCGTCCCCTGAGCGCGACTGCAGCGCGATGTCAGTGGCGCGTTTGTACAGCTCGGCGTCATTGCTTTTGCGTGCGGCATCCAAAATCAGTGCAAAGCCTGAAGCCGCGTCGCCTGCCTGGGCGGTGATCTCGCCGACCAACAACTGATACAGCAGCGGGCTGTCCAAGCCAGAGGACTGCGCCGCAACTTCAGCGGCTTTGGCTTCCTGCAAAGTGGCCGGCTCTGACAAAGAGGCCGCCGCCGGCACGCTAGGGTCTGCCGCCGTTGGTGGTGTAGTCTGGCGCTGCGCCTGGGCCTGGGCAACCGCTGGCAGCGCTGTGACCAACAAAAAACTGCTCACCCAGCTGGCCACAGCAATGAGCCTGCAGGCCCGGTGTTTAAGGAAAGACCGGTGTTTTTTTGTCATCCGGGCATGATAATTCAAGGGCGCCGCCAGCGTTGGCAGTGTACGGCCGGCCTGTTGGCGGGCCCCTTGAAGTCAAAATTTTCCACATTGCCTGAGCCCCATGCCTGAATTGCCCGAAGTCGAAGTCACCCGCTTGAGTTTTGCCGATCGTATTGCCGGGGCGCATGTCGAGTCAGTAGTGATGGGCAAGGCTTTGCGATGGCCTATCGGTATTGAGCCGGCGCGCTTAGTGGGGCGGCAGGTCGCTGGTGTGCGGCGGCGCGGCAAGTACTTATTGATCGACCTGAGCGAAGGCTTGCTGCTTGTCCACCTGGGCATGTCGGGCAGCCTTAGCTTTGGACTGCAGCTGGGCAACGCTGGCGCGCATGACCACTTTCAGATGCAGACCTCGCAAGGCTTGCTGCGGCTCAATGATCCGCGTCGCTTTGGCGCGGTGGTTTATGCCCAGGCTGAAGGTGATGTCGCGGCTCAAAAGTTGCTTGGCCGGCTTGGAGTGGAGCCCCTTGGTGACACTTTTGATGCGAAGCTATTTCACGCCACTCTTAAAACCCGTAAAACGGCCATCAAGCAGGTGCTGCTGCAGGGGCAAGCGGTAGTTGGCGTGGGTAATATTTACGCTTCTGAAGTGTTGTTTCGGGCCGGCATTCGGCCCACCACGCCCGCCCAACGCATCAGCGGCCCTCGTGCCCGGTTATTGCACCGCGCCATTGTCGAGGTGCTGACATGTGCTGTCGAAAAAGGCGGCAGCACCTTGAGGGATTTTTCCAACGCTGATGGGCAGGCAGGACATTTCCAAAACGATGCCATGGTGTATGACCGTGCCTTGTTGCCCTGCAAAGCCTGCGGCACGCCTGTCAAAAGCATACGCCAAGCTCAGCGGTCGACTTTTTACTGCGCTGTGTGCCAAAAACCCTAATGCCCTGTGGCAAAGCATCGCGCTGACAGCATGTTGTGGCGGCGCACTTACGGCGCACTTACGGCGCATTTACGGCGCATTTACGGCGCTCGGGGGTGCTACATTAAATTGCAAGAATAGTCGGCCCAACGCCCTGCGGTTTGTGACTGCGCAGGCTCGGCTAACCTGCTGGTGCTTGCTCAGTCAACAGTGGCGCCATGGGCTGCAAAAAGCGCCCCGCAGGCCAGCCCGATTGACACCACCATCACCATCATCGACTCGCCAGAGTTATGCAGACCCTCTCCAAAACCTTTACCTCGGCGGCGCAACATGTCCTTCAACGAAAAATTTGACCAGCACGGTGTCTGGCGACGCGAGTTCGCACTGCGCTTAAAGCTGCTGGCCGCATGGATGAAAGACCACGAACTGCTTAACGCTGCGGTTGAGGAGCGTTTACTGCGGCTGCAAACACAGGTGCGCTCGGACAAGGTTATGGTAGCTTTTGTGGCGGAGTTCTCGCGCGGCAAGTCGGAGCTGATTAATGCGGTTTTTTTTGCTGGCTATGGCCGCCGCATCATGCCGGCCGGCGCTGGGCGCACCACCATGTGCCCGACCGAGTTGGGCTGGGACGCTGACGTGCCAGCGTGCTTGCGCTTGCTGCCGATTGAGTCGCGCCTGCAACCACAAGCCCTGATGGAGTGGCGTGCAGTGCCTGAAAAATGGACCCGCTTGGACCTCGATGTGAACGACCCTGCGCAGCTGTCGCGGGCACTCGAAAAAGTAGCCGAGGTGCAGCATGTCTCGGTTGACCGCGCCCGTGCACTGGGCTTTTGGCATGACGACGCGCCTGACGACAATCCGCGCGCCCGCGCCGATGGCTTGGTCGAGGTGCCGATGTGGCGGCATGCGCTGATCAACATCGCCCATCCGCTGCTCAAACAAGGCTTGGTGATTTTGGACACACCCGGCTTGAACGCGCTCGGCGCAGAGCCTGAGCTGACGGTCAGCTTGATTGCGCAAGCGCACGCGGTGGTATTTATTTTGGCGGCGGACACGGGAGTCACGAAGTCCGACCTAGCGATTTGGCGGGAGCACTTAATCACCGAGCAAACCGCTGGTGAGACCCGGCTGGTGGTGCTCAATAAAATCGACACCTTGTGGGACCCACTGAGCACGCCCGAGCAGATTGAAGCCCAGATCGAACGCCAACGCGCCATGTCAGCCGAGATTTTGGGGCTTCACAAGTCACATGTAATTGCCGTGTCGGCCCAAAAGGCGCTAGTCGCTAAAGTTACCGACGATGCAACACTGCTCAAAGCCAGCCGGCTACCGGCGCTGGAGCTCGCGCTGGCGCAGCGCGTAATGGGCCAGCGCCAAACCGTACTGCGCGCTGTAGTAGCTGCTGGCGTTTGCGAGTTGCGCCTCGAAGCCGCACGCGCTTTGCATATCCGTCGCCGTGATTTGTCCGACCAGATGGCGGAGTTACGCAGCTTGCGCGGCAAGAACGCGACGGTCATCAAGCACATGCGCTCGCGCATCGAGCAAGAGCGCGCTGAGTTTGACGCCAGTGGCGCGCGAATCCATGCTGTGCGCTCGGTCCACCTGGCGCTGCTGCGCGAGCTGTTCAAGTTGCTGAGCACACCGACGCTACGCGCCGAGTTGTCGGTGCTGTCGAACAAGCTCAAGCAGCCCGGTATCAAACTGGGCGTTAAAAAAGCCTACACGCAGACCTTTGCGCGCCTGTTCGCTAGCTTGCAGCAAGCGCAAACTTTAAGTGCCGATATCCAGTCTATGTTGTCGGCATCGTTTCGCCAGCTCAACACTGAGTTCAACTTTTCGCTGCAGGTGCCCAAAGAGCCGGAGCTGAGCTGGTTCGCCAATGATTTGAAAACCATCGAGCGCAGCCATCTTCAGTATTTGGGCGTGTCCAACGTCATCAAACTGACTCAGCCGGAGTTTGCCGAGCGCTTGGCCCGCGCTTTAGCCACACGGCTTCGGGTGGTCTATGAAAGTACGCTCAGTGAAGTCGAGTTGTGGAATAAGTCAGCCTCGTCGCAGCTCGACGCTCAGCTGCGCGAACGCCGGCGAACCTTTGTCCGCCGGCTTGAAGCTATTGAGCGCATCTGGCAAGCTGCTACCGGGCTGGACGAGCGCATCGCCGAGATCACTGAGCAGGACCTGGCGGTTCAAGCGCTGCAGCGAAAGCTGACCGAGCTGACGAGCCAGCTGGCGGACGGCGGCAGCACTTTTGATGCTGCATCCCTTGTCGATATTGCGGTGGGCAACGAGACTGCGCCGGCGGCAGTGGCCAGCAGCGCCCGCGCGCCAACCAGTGCAGCAGCACAAACGTACCCGTTCGGCGGCCAGCAGCACACCGGCGACTGGCAAAGCGCCGCACGCAGCCGCCATAACGGTGACGCCGAGCCGGGGCAGGCGCTGGACCACGCAGCGCACGCCGACACCCAAAGCGACACCCTACGTGCGCGCTTGACAGACTATTGACAGCGCACTGACAGCGCACTGACAACGCATAGACCGCAGTGACCCGCACGCAGACCACAGCCCAACCGAATACGCCCCCGCCGGTGCCCACTGCCGCCTCTACTGGCGGCAATGAGCGCGTGCTTGTTCTGGCAACCAAAGCGTCAGTCATGACGGCGTTTTCTGCGCACATCGTTCGCTGGCAAACCAGCTGCGGCCGGCACACCTTGCCGTGGCAAAACACGCGCGATCCGTACCGCGTTTGGTTGTCCGAAATCATGCTGCAACAAACTCAGGTCAGCACCGTCCTGGCGTATTACGCGCGTTTTTTAAGTCGCTTTCCAAGCGTTGGCGACTTGGCTGCCGCGCCGCAAGACGAGGTGCTCCGGTTGTGGGCGGGGCTGGGCTACTACAGCCGCGCTCGCAACCTGCACCGCTGCGCCCAAGATGTGGTGGCACTGCACGGCGGCGCTTTTCCGGCGACCGCAGCGCTGCTTCAAACATTGCCGGGCATTGGACGCTCGACCGCTGCGGCCGTGGCGTCGTTTTGTTTTGCTGAGCCAGTGGCTATTTTGGATGGCAATGTCAAACGTGTGCTGACCCGGGTACTGGCGTTTTCCAGCGATCTAGCACAGGCTACCCATGAGCGTGCGCTGTGGGACCTGGCTACTGCGCTGCTGCCGCAACACGACTTGCACCACACTATGCCGCGCTACACCCAGGGCTTGATGGACTTGGGCGCTACAGTGTGCACCCGCCGCAAACCGCAGTGCCTGTTGTGCCCTGTGCAGCCGCTGTGCCTGGGCTTGTCCAGTGGCACGCCTGAGCGTTTTCCAGTGAAAAGCCGAAAACTCAAGCGCAGCGCACAAGGGCTCAGTTTGTTGTGGGCACAGCGCTCTGATGGGGCAGTGTGGCTGGAAAAAAGGCCAGCTTCTGGGGTGTGGGGCGCTTTGTATTGCCTGCCAGTATTTGAAAGCGACCAGCAGTTGCTGGACGCTCTGCCCGCCCTGCTGCGAACCACAGCGCTGCCACTGCCGCATATTTTGCATGTACTGACACACAAGGACTTGCACCTAGCGCCTTGGGTGCTCACGCTGGCTGCGGGGCAAACCTTGCCGTTTGCTGCTGCGCCGGCTGAACGCCAGGCTGGCTGGTTTAGCGCCGCTGCCCATTTACAGCTTGGGCTGCCTGCACCCATTCGCAAACTGCTTGACTCGGCTTTGCCTTAACGCTTCGTTTTTGATAGCTAAAAAGCAAGTTAAACCAACGGCCAGAGGCTTTTTTGGCTTAAAAATGGGCACTGAAGGCCTGCCAAAGGCCTTCGGCGACGCAGTTAGCTCGAGCTGTGAGTGAAATTACAACTAAATACGCTAAATGCCCGCGTTCTTACTGTCTAGATTGCTATCAAAATAGTTGCAATGCGTTTGGAGTGGTGTCACCGCCTCTGGGCACCCAGCTCGCGGTGGCGAACCAAAGTGGGCCAGCGTTGAGCAAATGCGGCCGCCAGCTTTTCAACCAGGTACACCGACCGGTGTTGCCCGCCGGTGCAGCCAATGGCCACCGTCACATAGCTGCGGTGGTCGCGCACCAGCGCTTGCAGCCAGTGGTTTAAAAACCGCTCGACATGGTCAAACATATCTTGCGCCTCAGCGTGCGCGGCCAAAAATGCCACCACTGGCGCGTCAAGGCCGGTCAAACTTTTTAGCCCCGTTTCGTAGTGCGGATTGGGCAGCATGCGCACATCAAACATGAAGTCGGCGTCCAACGGCACGCCGCGCTTAAAAGCGAACGACTGAAATACCAGCGTCAGCTGTGTGTCTGGTGTAGCTGGGCCGGCCACCAGCGCTTTGACATCAGCTTGCAGCTGGGACGAGCGAATCATCGACGTGTCCAGCACATGGGCATGCTCGCGCAGGTCAGCCAGCAGTTCGCGTTCGAGCTCAATGGCGTCGACCAATGCGCGGTGCTGGTCAGACGCTTCAACGCGTGACAGGGGATGCAGGCGGCGTGTTTCGGAAAAGCGGCGTACCAGTGCCTCGGTGCTGGCGTCCAAAAACAGCGACTGTACGCGCACGCCTTCTTCGCGCAGACGCTTAAGCTGACTGGGCACCAGAGGCAGCGAGGTGGCGCTGCGCACATCCATCGCAATGGCTACTTTGCGCGGGCTGCGTTGCAGTTCGAGTTCAACAAAGTGGGTCAGCAGCTCCGGCGGCAGGTTGTCGACGCAAAAATAGCCGGCATCCTCCAGCGCATGCAAGGCCACAGATTTGCCGGACCCCGACATACCGGTGATCAACACCATTGGTTGCATTTGCGATGGCAGCGTCACGCGGCTGGCCTCGGTTGTTTGCCGCCCGAGCGGCTTGGGCTGTCGCTAAGCGACTGACCTGTCAACAAGCCAGAGGCCAGCATTTCAGCGGCGTGGGCGTGCGTCGTAGTCGAGAGCTTTTCTCCGCCCAGCATGCGGGCGATTTCCTGCACCCGCGCCGCGCCACTTACATGGTCAACCGTGCTGACAGTGACGCCGTTTTCCAGCTGCTTGGCCACCAGCAGGTGCTGGTCAGCACATGCAGCGACCTGCGGCAAGTGCGTGACAGCCAGCACTTGGCGGTCGCGGCCAAGCTGCTTCATCAAGCGGCCAACGGTGTGGGCCACTGCGCCGCCCACACCCGAGTCGACTTCATCAAAAATCAGAGTTTGTGCTTGCCCCAGCTGGCTGGTGGTCACGGCAATGGCCAGCGCGATGCGCGACAGCTCACCGCCCGAGGCTACCTTGCCGACTGCCCGCGGTGTGCTGCCGCTATGGCCGGCGACCAAAAACTCGGCTTGCTCCAGGCCATGTTGTGCGGGCGGCTCTTGCGGCGTTAATGCCACTTCAAACTTTCCTCCTTGCATGCCCAAGCCCTGCATGGCCTGGGTAATGGCCTTGGCCAGCTGCGGCGCTGCCTTGTGGCGCGCTTTGGACACGATCTTGGCTTGTTGGCGGTAAGTGGCTTGCGCTACCTGTTCGTTTTTCTCAAGCTGCTCCAGGTCGGCTGCGGCATCAAGTGCGGCCGACTCGGCCTGCCAGCTCGCCAGTAGCGCAGGCAACTCAGCGGCTGGCCGTTTGTAGCGCCGGGCCAGACTTACCCACCGTGACAGCCGCTCGTTCAACATCGCCAGCGTATGGGGCTCTAACTCGGCATGGCGAGCATAGCCATTTAGGGAGTAGATGGCATCGTCGGCTTGGGCTTGCGCGCCGGCCAGCACTTCGATGATGGCCTGGAATGCCGGCTCAATATGAGCCTGACTGGCCAGTGCTGAAATGGCCCGGCCCAGCAAGGCAGAGGCGTTGTTGTCAGCTTCTTGCAGCGCTGCAGTTGCGGTTTGCACCGCGTCTCGCAAGGCTTGGGCATTGGACAGTCGGCTGTGCTGCGCGTTGAGCTCACCCCATTCGTCAGCGCCTGGTGCGAGTTTGCTTACCTCGCCAATTTGCCAAGCCAGGCGCTCGCGCTCGCGCTGCAAGCTGCCTTGCGCATTGTGGGCGTCGAGCAGCGTTTTTTGAGCACTGCGCCAGCTGTGCCAGCTCTGCGTCAAAGCACTGAGTTCGACCCCGGCGTAAGAGTCAAGCAGCCCGCGCACCGCGTCGGCTCGCGTCAGGCTTTGCCATGCGTGCTGGCCATGAATGTCAATGAGCTGCTCGGCAATGTCTTTGAGCTGTGCGGCAGTGGCGGCGCTGCCGTTGATCCAGGCGCGGCTTTTACCTTGGTTGTCTATGGTGCGGCGCAGCAGCAGGGTGGGCGCGGCTTCAAACCCGGCCTCGTCCAGCCAATGCGCCAAGCCCGCCGGGCTGTCAAACTCCGCGCTAATTTCGCAGCGTTTGGCACCTTCGCGCACTACGCCCGCATCCGCACGCGCGCCAAGCGCGAGCTGCAATGCGTCAATCAAAATTGACTTGCCGGCGCCGGTCTCGCCGGTCAGTACTGAAAAGCCCGCAGACAAATCCAGCTCCAACGAGCGAACAATCACAAAGTCACGCAGGGCGATGCTTTTAAGGCTCATGCCACACCCTCGTTCCAGTGAAGTTTTTTGCGCAAGGTGTCAAAGTAGCTCCAGCCTTTGGGGTGCAAAAAGCACATCTGGTGCTCGGACCGGCGCACGCTAATGCGGTCGCCGTGCAGCAAACTGGCCAGCGACTGCATATCAAAATTGGCACTGGCATCACGGCCCGCGACTATCTCAATCGTGACCTCCCCGTCGTCGGCCAGCACAAAAGGGCGATTGGACAAGGTGTGTGGTGCAATCGGCACAATAACCCAGCCGTGGATGGACGGGTGCAGCAAAGGCCCACCGGCCGACAAAGCATAGGCAGTCGAGCCAGTTGGCGACGCAATAATCAGCCCGTCAGCCCGCTGGTTAGCCACAAAACGCCCGTCAACCTCAACGCGCAGCTCAACCATGCCTGAGCTGGCCCCACGGTTGACCACCACGTCATTCATGGCGGTGGCGGTGAATACACAGCGCCCGTCGCGCATTACGCGGGCCTGCATCATCCAGCGGCGGTCCTCCTCGTAAGCACCCCGCAGCATGGGCCCTAGCGTAGCCTGGTAGTCTTCAAATGCAATATCGGTAATGAAGCCGAGCCGCCCTTGGTTGATGCCCACCATCGGAATGCCAAACTGCGCCAGGAGCCGGCCAATGCCCAGCATGGTGCCGTCGCCGCCGACCACCAGTGCCAAATCGCAATGCGCGCCAATGCCGGCAGTGTCAAGCGTTGGGAACTGAGTCAAACCGGTGTTGTTGGCGGTGTCGCTTTCAATCGACACCTCACAGCCCTGGGTGCCCAAGAAGTTCGCAACGTCTTCAACCGCTGAGCGCGAGCCGCGGGCGTGGTATTTGCCAACCAAGGCAACATGGCGAAATTGCGACTTCATCACTAAATTACATCACAACCGGCGTGGCGGTGAGCACCTGAAAACTAACAGCGCGGGCAAGCTCCGTAGAATGCTCGAATGCTTGATGAACGCGCCCGATTATTGCTCAAAGCGCTGGTCGAACGCTACATCGCGGACGGCCAGCCGGTGGGCTCGCGCACGCTGTCAAGGGCCTCGGGTATTGAGCTGTCGCCGGCCACCATTCGCAACGTCATGAGCGAGCTAGAAGAGCTCGGGTTGATTGTGAGCCCGCACACTTCAGCCGGGCGTATACCTACTGCCCGAGGCTATCGCCTGTTTGTTGACACCATGCTCACAGTCCAGCGCGATCCGCTGTCAACAAGCAGCCAACTTAGCGCGTCCCGCCTAGCGCCTGACCAGCCGCAAAAAGTGATTTGCAACGCAGCGCAGATGTTGTCGAGTTTGTCGCAGTTTGTGGGCGTTGTTATGGCGCCGCGCCGCACGTCAGTGTTTCAACACATTGAATTTTTACGCCTGTCTGAAAAACGATTTTTGGTCATCATCGTCTCACCTGACGGCGACGTGCAAAACCGCGTTATCTTTACTGAAGCTGACTACGCCCAGTCCCAGTTAGTCGAAGCGGCCAATTTTTTGAACGCCAACTACGCGGGCATGGCCATCGAGCAGGTGCGCGAGCGCTTGCGAAACGAGGTCGAGGCACTGCGGGGGGAAATTGCGCTGCTGATGCGCGAAGCCGTCAAAGTCAGCTCAGAAGCGATCGAGTCGCGCGAAGAAGTAGTAATTTCCGGCGAGCGTAACTTGTTGGCTGTGAGCGACTTCTCGGGCGACATGGGTAACTTGCGCAAGATGTTTGACTTGTTTGAACAAAAAGCCCAGCTTATGCGACTGCTCGACGTGTCCAGCCGCGCCGAGGGCGTTCGCATCTACATCGGCGGTGAGAGCCAAGTCATTCCGTATCAAGAGTTGTCTGTGGTCACTGCCCCGTACGAGGTCAATGGCCGCGTGGTCGGCACGCTTGGCGTTATCGGCCCGATGCGTATGCCTTACGAAAAAATGATTCAAATAGTTGACATCACTTCCCGCGCTGTCAGCGCTGCCCTGAGTCATCACAGGTAGGCCGCTACAATCCAAGGCAGTGTGGGGCGTTAGCTCAGTTGGTTAGAGCAGAGGACTCATAATCCTTTGGTCGAGTGTTCAAGTCACTCACGCCCTACCACTGTTTTATCAATTGAATCAAGGACTTAGCGTTTACTCGCTAAGTCCTTTTTTGTTCGGTGGTAGAAAAATTGACTTCCGATATGGCGGCGTCACATCCAAACCGTATCGGCACCCTCGTTAAGACGACTTCCGGGACATGCAAAGCCGGCACCTTCAAGACTGAGCTTCCTTCCACCATCAAAAAAATTTTCGATTGAAAAAAGGACGCAGAGGGCTGAGCATCTCGTCCAGAAGGCGAGATGGTTCGAGGTTTGTTTGTTCAGCGATCACCATCACAACAGTCTGCCTTTGAGAAAGCAACACAGCGGGACTTGCTTGAAGTCACGCCAACAAAATGGCCCCCGACTCAAATCGGGGAGCCGATGAAATCACTGCCGCTGATTCGATTGCTCGAAAAAATACTCTCTCGCAGCCGTTACTGCAAAGCTGGTTGCACAGCACAAGGGACATACTCGACATCGAACGCGCCGCTGGATGGGCCGATTTTCGTTTTCATAATCTCCGACATGAAGCTGTGAGTCGTTTCGTTGTGAGTGGTCTGAGCAACCAATTAGGGTCCGCAATTAGGGGTCATAAATCCATGCAGATGCGCAAACGCCGTACACACCTTTGCACCGAGGACCTCGTTGCCAAACCCGACAAGTCAAACGCTCAGCGCTGCCTTGCACACCGCTTCACTTCATCTGCTCGCCCTGCAGTGACCGCCGTTTACCCGGTTTTACGTCACCCATTACAAAAACCTAATAGCCCTCAAGAAAAGCGCCGCTGGCCTACTGAAATATTATTGCGTTAGCAATGAACGCAGCAGGACGCCAAAAGTGCGATTTTGAAACTGAGCTATACTACAAAGCTAAGCGGCTGTAGCTCAGTTGGATAGAGTACTTGGCTACGAACCAAGGGGTCGTGGGTTCAATTCCTGCCAGCCGCACCAAACGATAAACCTTAGAACAGCAATGTTCTAAGGTTTTTTTGTGTCTGCAATAGCTGCTTTTCGCACCAGAAAATTCACGACAGAGGCGACAACAGCGCGCTTGCTGGCGCCGCAGCAGGGTAAGAACGCAGTGCTGCCATGAACAAATCTTCACTAGAAATCCCTATTAGGGCAACGATGAGGATGAAAGCCAAGCTGCTGCGCTTTTGTGCATTGGCGGAAAAACCACACCACACCGGCTGACCAAACGCGCCTGCGCTCATAACTCATCGGCCCGATCAACGATGGGTGGCCCAAAGTGGTTGATGTGGTGCGCTGGCCTGTGGGTAATAGCGGCTGCTCAGAAAATGGCGACCACCACTGCCGGGAAAAATACCTGCGCAAACTTGGTTGGCTGGTTCAGTTTTTTGACCTAGTGCCTGGAAACTGCTGACATCAGTGGCTCAGGCTTTCGTTAAGGGAGTAAACACATGTTTTTTGGTGCTCAAGTCAAACGCTGGTGCAGTTGGCGGACACCGAAGAGTAACGATTTCAGGCCCTGACGAAGCCGGTAGTGCACTGGCTCAGGTCAGCTAGACATTGCCGATTGCCCGTGCACTGCTCAAGGTGCGTGTCGGTGGCAAGGCTTGCTTCGCCGCAGGGCGGCGAGGTGCTTGATCTGGTGTAGCCCCGACCCTAACGCTAGGCCTGCAGTTGAAGGCCGGAGCCGCCGTCAGACTCCAGGTCTGGCACGCTGAACACGCATTACCGAGTGACAACGCTTCACACTGCGCAGCGCTGAGGCCAAGTGCACGCGGTCGCGCACCGCCACAGTAAACCGTAAGTCGGTGGCATCGTGAGCTGGCTCGTTGCCCATGTCAACCCGGGTAATGTCGGCCTCCGCGTTGGCGAGCGCAGCAGCGACACGAGCGAGGACACCTTTGCCGTTGGACACAGTGACCAGAAGATCGGTTTCAAACAAGCGCGAGGGCTCGTCTGACCAGTCCACAGCAATAAACCGTTCGCTGTCCCGGCTTTGTAGGCGTTTAGCAGCAGCGCAGTCATCGGTGTGAACGACTAAACCTTCGCCCCTACCAAGGTAGCCCAAAATTCCGTCGCCTGGAATAGGCCGGCAGCACAGTGCAAACTGTACCGACGTGCCTTCACTGCCGTCGAGCAAGAAAGCACCTTGCAACACTGACTCAGGCGCGGTGTAGCGTTCTCGGCTCATCACAAAGGCGTCAGGCCGCTCGCCTTTTTCAGCCAATAACGCTGCAATGCGTTTAGCCACCATGCTGGCTATTCGCTTACCCATGCCGATGTCGGCCATCAACTCTTCACGAGATTTGTTACCGGTAAAGCGCAAAATCCTTTCCCACCTCACGCGGTGTTCGTCGTCGTCGCTGTGCAGGCGTTCTATCTGAATGCCTTCGGCTCGAAGCGACTGCGCCAACATTTTTTCACCGAGCTCGCGCGACTCAGCGATACCCATGGTTTTCATATGGTGGCGAATCTTGGAGCGTGCTTTACCAGTGCGAACGAAAGCCAGCCAGCCTGGGTTCGGACTTGAGGCTGCGGCTGTGATGATTTCAATCACGTCGCCGTTTTGTAGCGCGGATCGCAGCGCAACTTGCTCGCCGTTGACTTTTGCAGCCACAGCGCGGTGGCCCACGTCGCTGTGAATAGCGTAGGCAAAGTCCACAACCGTGGCGCCGCGCGGCATGGCCATGATCTGGCTTTTAGGCGTGAAAACATACACCGCGTCAGGAAAGAGATCAATCTTGACATGATCCCAAAACTCCGCCGCGTCTCGGGTTTCCTGTTGGATGTCCAGCAGCGACTGTAGCCACTGAGTGCCCAGTCGGTGCGACGCGTCGCTGCCAGGGTTGGACGCTTTGTAGAGCCAGTGCGCTGCAACGCCTGATTCGGCCACCAAGTGCATGGCGTCGGTACGCAACTGAAACTCAATGTTCGTGCCGAATGGGCCAATCAGCGTCGTGTGCAGCGACTGATAGCCGTTAATTTTCGGGATTGCGATGTGGTCCTTAAACCGGCCCGGAAAAGGCTTGTAGAGCTGGTGCAGCACGCCCATGGCGGTGTAGCAGGTCACCAAGTCGGGCACGATGATGCGAAAACCGTACAGGTCAGTTACCTGTGCAAATGAGAGATGTTTGGC
>JAYULP010000018.1:0-6806 GCA_043763445.1 Polaromonas sp. | reverse complement strand
TAGCCCGGGTATTTGGTTCCTAGACTGCTATAAACAACATAGCATTAAAGTTTGGGCTGTGCGCTGCAGTAGACGCCAATAGGAACCGAAAAATGGGCTGCAGCCCGCGTTGATGTTGAGTTCTCAAGCGCTGAGTTTGAAACGTACCCCTAACCGACTTGTCATTGCGGGCTTGAACCGCAATCCATAAAACCGCCACCTTGCTAAAAACCGTTCATAAAACCGCCACCTTGGCAAAACCGTTAAAAGTCATGGATCCCGGGTCAAGCCCGGGATGACAGTGGGTTCTTGAGGCTGACGGTGGTGGTGCGGGCTGACAGTGGGCTCTTGAGGCTGACGGGGGCGGTGTGGGATGACAGTGGGCTCTTGACGGTGGCGGTGCGGGATGACAGTGCAGTGCGTGTGATGGTGGTCAATAGCAACTAGTGACTAGCGAGCAGCCATCAGTCACCATCAATTTGTAGCGCTTTAACCCTGCGCTTGTCACGTTCATGCTTGATGCCGCCTGAAACGAAAACTCCCACGATGCCAGTGAACATGCGGGATTTTTGGGGGATTGTGAGCCTGTCGGATTCAATGAGCATGGTGCCACCAACAGGAATCGAACCTGTATCTAGCGCTTAGGAGGCACTCGTTCTATCCGTTGAACTATGGCGGCGGGCACGGGGTGCAGCTGCTGGGGTTGCGAGCTTTTTAGCATTGTGATTGTATGCGGTGCCGGGACGGATGGGCGGCATTCAGTCGTAGTGCACGGTGTAGATCAAGTCCACCGCGCTTTGTTGGCCGGCTTGGGCGCGCACGGTGAAGCGTCGGGACAAGTCGTAGAAAACATACAGCGTGCCCAGCGCGCCCGACACGCTGCGCTCGTAGGCGGCATAAAAGTTGCGTGAAAAGCGTTTGCCCAGCGTCACAGCGGCTTGCGACGTGCTGCCGTCGGCTTGGCTTGAGCCGCCTTTGAATGACAATTCGTCGAGCCCCAGGAAGGAGGCGATGGTGCTGCTGGTGCCGCCGGTCTGGCTGCCCAGCAGGGCCAGCGCGGCTTGCTGCAGCAGGGCGGCTTGTGCACCGTCGGCGGCCACGGGCTTGCCGGTGAGCAGCCAAGACAGCTTGTCAGCGTCGGCAAGCTCGGGTTGGGCATACAGGCGGATACGGGGGAGCAGGGCCGTGCCGTTAATTTGTACCCCAACGCGCTGACTAACTTCAATGGCGTCGGCCCGCAGCGCCAAAATGTCGAGCGTTGGGTTGTCCACCGCGCCGGTAAACCGCAGCACGCCTTGCTCTACGTTTAAGCGCTGACCGTAGGCGCGGTACTGGCCCCCGACGGTGTTGAGCGTGCCGACCAGTTGGGGTCCTCGGGATGGCTCGCTTGATATGCCCAAGCTGCCACGTATCTGGGTGTCGATGCCTTTGCCTTGCACCCGAAAGTGCTCGCCCAGCTCCAACTCCACTGCCAATTTGACAGCGCGGCTTTGCGCTGCGGTTTGCACTGGCAGGTCGGCGTCTGCCGTGTCGGCGGCAGTGTGGCGGGCAGTAGGCGCAACGCTCTGGCGCACCACCACGTCAACGCCCCGCTGCGGTGTGCTCTCGTCCGGCAATACGATCAGCGCCTGGTCAACCGTCAGCTTGCCACTGACCTCGGCGGCCGCGCCCTTGAGCTGCGCTTGAACCCTGCCTGACACGGTGAGTTGCCGGTCGCTGCGGATGCTGGCGCGTAACCGCGTCAAGGTGGCATTCAGCGTGACCTGCGGCTGGCCGTTGGCCAGTGCGGCCTCGCCTGTCGCCGCCAGTAGGCCGCCGCCGGTGGGTCCACCCGCGCCGTACAGCGTGAGCTCGTCAATGAGCAAACGCGTGCCGTCCAGACGGGCGCGCAGTTTGCCGTTGCCTAACTCAAATCCGTCGACCACCGAGCGCAGCGCCATGTCGTGTGCCTGTAGGCTGCCGGACAGTAGCGGCGCGCCGCGCGTGCCGCGGACTGCAAACTCGGCCGCCAGCGAGCCGCGCAGTCGCCAGCCGGGTGGCGCCAATACTGACCACACCCCGACTTTGGGCAACTGGGCGCGCAGCTGACCCGCCAGCGGTGCCGAGTCCGGCCAGATCCACCCGCCAATACTGGTGGTGGCGGTGGCGGTGGCCGGTAGGCTGACATGGGCTGGCGTGGCAGCGCTGGTGGGCGCTCTGGCCAGTCGCGTCGTGAGCTGGCCGACGGCGCTGCCGGCGCGCTCGCTGTCCCAGCGCAAGGCGGCGCTCAAGACCTCGCCGTCGTTGCTGATAACCACCTCTGCCTGCCGCACGCCAGCCGTAAAGGCACTACCCGCACTACCCGCACTGCCCAAGCCTTGGGCACTGTGGGCTTTTACGACCAGGTCACCGCTGGCGCGGGCCAGCCGGGCTTTCAAGCGCAGGGTGTCGGTGAGCAGCGCGTCCCACTGCCCGTTAAAAAGAAGGTCACCCGACATGCCTGAGCCGCCGTTGGCAAGGCCTTGCTGGCCCGTCAGCACCTCGGCCCACGCCAGTGGCAGTGCAGTGATGCTGCCGGCGCTGACCAGTGCGTTAGGCCGCCAGCGTACCGGCTGCCAAGCAATGACGGCGGGCGCAATCGGCGCTGACGCGTCGCTGACCGCCGGCGCCGTCAACAGCAGTTCACCAGCGCTGCTTTGAAGTCCCCCGGCAGCTGCCCAGCGGGTGAGCGGCAGCCATTTGAAGCCCACTGGCCCGCGCGTGACTAAGGTCCAGGCGTTGTGCGCCGGTGGGCTGGTTGCACCCGCAGCGTGTTCACGGCTGCCCAAGGCCGGGTCTTCAAGTGACACCGACAGCTGCTTGAGCACGCCGTGCCAGCTGGACGTTGCCAGCGTAGCCCCAACCGCACTGCGGCCGGCCTCAGCGGCCAATTGCAGACGCAGGCGGCGCTGGTCAATGGCCACCTGGCCCTGTGCGGTGAGCTGCGCCTGGCTCAGGCGGCCTGACAGGCGGGCCTGCAAGGCTTTGATTTTTAACAAGCCCGGTGTAGCTGCCCCGTCAGCGGCGGCAGGGCGGGCTGTTGCCACTGCAGTGGTCAACCGGCCTGCCGCAGGTGTTGCACGGCTGGCCGAGGCTGTGCGAATGTTCAGCTCTGGCACGTCCAGTTGGGCGGTAAGTGCCGGGTCATGCCAGCCGCCGGCCCAGTTGCCCGCCCACTCAGCGCTGCCGGTGGCGGTGGCGGTCATGACGGCTTCGGGCAGGCCTGGCAAAGTGCGCAGCCAAGCCAGCAGCGCGGCGGCGTTAGCACTGCGCAGGCTAGCCTGACCTTTGCCGCTGGTGGGGCCAAGCACGCCTTGAATGTACGCCGCCAGCCCCGGCGCGGTGAAGTTGAGCTCGCCTTTGCCCGCACGAGCGGCTGGCTGTACTGTTAACTCGCCGGTCAATGCCGCGTTGTTGGTGCGCACCTGTAGCTTTGACAAGGTCAGCGATCCGCCGGCGACATGAGGGGCCCAGCTGCCGGTGGCGTTGGCGTGCCGCAAGCGCAGCTCGGCGTTGGCTTGGAGCCGATGGCTACTTTTTTGACCGGCCGGTGTCGGCTGCGGCTGCGGTGTTGTGGCAACGGCGCGCTCGGCACCGGCGAGCCGAATGTCAAACCCCACCGCCGTGGCCCTGGTTTGCACTGCCGCTGAACCCGTCACTGGAAATGGTGCCAATGCCGTGTGCAACAAAGCCGGATTAATGCTGCGCAGGGCGGCTTGCAGCTGCCAGGTGGGTGCGGCGTCGGCGGCAGTTGATGCGGCCGACGCCGCTGGGCTCGCAGCGGCGGCAGGTTGGGCCGCTGCCCACAGCCCCGACGCCAGCAGCTGCCCGCCCCCGAGCTGCGCTTTGAGTGACTCAACAACTGCTTTGCCGCGCTGCCACTGGCCGGCTGCGCTGAGCTGCTCGAGCGGCAAGCGTTGCTGGTCCCACGGGCCTGGCAGGGCGTTGGTGAGTTGCAGCTTGGCGGCCCACGCGCCGGCGGTGGCAACGGCTGGTGCGTTGGGGGGTAGCGGCAGCAGAGCCACGGGCTGCACGCTGGCGCTGCCCGTCAGTTGGGTCATTGGTGCGTTGGGCACGACGACCGACAGATCGAGGTCATGAAAAGTGACGTCGGCTTGCGGTATCGGCTGGTCTGCCCACAGCATCACGCGGGCCTTGGCTCTGGCTTGCGGTGCCAGCGCAGCGGCTTTGACTGCAGCCGCGGTGTTGCCGGCGGCAGGCGACTGGGTAAGCTGTACGGCGGCCTCTAGCACCAGGTCCGTCAGTGCGCCACGGGCAGTGAGTTGGGCCTGCAGTGGCAGCGTGATGGGGCTGGAGCTGGGGGCATGGCGGGTTGGGCCGGATGGCCGCAGGCGGGCTTGCAGTGTGCCGTCGAGCCGAGCGTCCAGCGTCATGGGCGCCTGGGCTAGCAAGCTGACGCTCGCCTGGTAGGCGCCTTCAGCGACTTGGATATTGGCCAGCGACAGCGTGTGCGTGAAGCCATCAAACGCATAGCGCCCAGCGGTGTTTGTTGCCACAAAAGTCGTCTCTGCAGTGGCTTGTTGACCGGCTGTTCTAAAGCTCACGGAGCGGGCTGAAAACGCGTTGAGCACTACTTGTAGCGGCAAGCGTAGCGAGGTCGGCGGCCTCGAAGGCACAGCTGCCGCTGGCGGGCGCTGGTCATCAATGACAAGTTTGCCAACGGCCAGCTCGTTGACTATCAGCTTGCCCTGTAGCAGCCCCAGCGGCTGCCAGTGCACGCGAACGTCGTCTGCGTTGACCAACAGCCCACCTTGCTGCCACGTCAATGTGCCGATATGGCCACGGCTGCGCACTGAGCCGGTGGCGCCGGTTGCCACCACCGGCTGTAGCTGGCCAACCCAGCCCAGCGCAGTCGCCAGTGAGCCTTCGGCGCCGGCCCACCACCACAGCGCGCCTGAGGCAATGACCGCCGCCACCAGTAGGCCGCACGCCCCCCAAACCGTTGCGCGCAACACCTGCATCACCGGGCGCGCCAGCGACGAGCGCGGCACACCGCTGCGGGCATGGGCTGGCGCTGGCGTCAAAATAAAAAACCCACACTGACGTGCAGCCGCACCCGCTGCACCTTGACGCCATAGGCCAGGTCAATTTGCAGCGGGCCAATCGGGCTGCGCCAGCGAACGCCGGTGCCAATGCCGGCAGCGGGTTTGAGGCCGCGCACGGCGTCGCCCACTGCGCCAGCGTCAATGAAAAACGTATTTTCAAACTCGCTTGGCAGGCCGTTGCGAATCAGCGGGCGTTGCCACTCCACACTGCCCACGGCTAGGAGCCGGCCCGGCCCGGTCACGCCGTTGGGCAGGGTGATGCCGATATCCCGAAAGCCGTAGCCGCGCACGCTGCTGTCACCCCCCGCTCTGAACAGCTGCAGGCTGGGAATACCGTTTGAATTTTTGGCAAGCACTGCACCGGTCTCAGCCCGCATGGCAAGGCGGCCACCTGCCAAGGGTTGCACACCAAACCAGCGCCCCACAACACGCGCGAACCGCTGGCGTTGGGCGTTTTCGGCTGTGCTCAGCGTGGTGCCGCCGCCAACCTCGGCTCCCAGGCCATAGCCTTTGTCAGGAAACGGCAGGCTGTCAAAATAGCGGCCGCTCCAGCTGTAGTTGGCCGTAAATGCCGAGCCGCCACCGGCCTGTGCCGCCGCGTTGAACAGCAGTCCCGCGCCTTGCACCTGGGCGCGGTCGTATTGCAAAAACAGGGACTGGTCAATACGGTCACCGACTTTGGTGCGGCCAAAACGCAGTTTTGCTGCCTGTGTCGTGAGGTCAGTGTCTTTGAGGCGCTCGACGCGTGCCAGCGCCACCCAGCGCCAGTCGCGTTGGTCGACAACGCTGGTCCACTCGGTCTGGGCAAACGGCGTTTTGCGGTCGGCCTGGACTTTGTTTGCGGCGCGCCAGCCGATGCCCGGCACGCGCAGGTGGGTGTACTCAAGCAATGCACGCGGGCCGCTGTCGGTGCTCACACCGACACCGAGAATCACTTTTTTCAGCGGCGCCTCGCGTACCTGCACCTGCACCGGTGCAGCGGCGGGCGCACCGTCGGGGTCTAAAAAGACATAGGCCGCATCAAAATAGCCGCTGGCTGACAAGCGCTGCTGGGCGTCGCTCAGCTGCTTTTGGTCGTATTCATCGCCAACTCTGAGTCGTGTCAGCCGGGGTACCAGCACCGGGTCATAGCGCGCCACACCAGTGACTTTTAACGGCCCAAGCCGGTACAGCGGCCCCGAGTCCAGCCGCAGCGACAACTTGGCTTGTGCGCTGGTCGGCTCAATGTCCGCTAGGCTGTCTGCAAGCTTGCCCGCCGGATAGCGGCGCGTTGTCAGCGCCTGCAGAGCTTGGACTTTACTGCTGTCCCACATTTGCTGGGTAAACAGCTGGCCCTCGGGCAGCTGCCACCGTGCCTGAATGTCTGCGCGCTGTGCTTGTGCACCGGCGTCCGAAGACGTGGCAATGTCGCCTGAAAAATTGATAACTACCGACGCCGCACGGGTGGGCGCGCCCGGCTCCACCGTAACCACCACCGATTTTTTGTCGCCCACGGTGTTGCCCTGCGTAATCGTCACCTCGGCACTGAAGTAGCCTAGCGTGCCGACCAGGTCCCGGACGTTTTGCGCAGCCGCCACCAACAGCCGTGCCAGCTCGTTGTCGTCAAGGTCAGCGACCGCGCGAAACCGTTGCAACTCCAAATGCTTTTCGAGCAGCTCGCGCACCCGCTCTGGCGCATGAACGGTGATGTCAAACGCCGCTGCGGCCGCCCCGCCTGGCGGTACACGGGCGCTTGCACCGGCG
>JAYULP010000017.1:0-2763 GCA_043763445.1 Polaromonas sp. | reverse complement strand
TGTTGGCTGAGGACGGTTTTGACGCCTTGGCAAAAGTCAATGACTACCAGCCCGATTTGATTTTCTGCGACATTTTGATGCCTCGGCTCGATGGCTATCAAACCTGCGCCATTATCAAACGCAATGTGAAGTTCTCTTCAGTTCCAGTCGTGATGTTGTCGTCAAAAGACGGCGTTTTCGACAAGGCTCGCGGGCGCATGGTGGGGTCGCAAGACTATTTAACCAAGCCGTTTACAAAAGACCAGTTGCTGCAGACCGTTCAGGTTTTTGGCGGCCTCAAACCAGGAGCTCAATAATGGCAATTAACAAAATTCTTATCGTTGACGACTCGAAAACAGAATTGATGTTTCTGACCGATTTGCTTGTGAAAAGCGGGTTTTCCGTCAAAACCGCTGAAAATGCTGAAGACGCTTTCAAGCGCTTGGCCGAAGAAAAGCCCGAACTTATTTTGATGGACGTCGTGATGCCCGGACAAAACGGCTTTCAGCTAACCCGAGCAATCACCCGCGACCCGCTGTACTCGGACGTTCCGGTCATTATGTGCACCAGTAAAAACCAAGAAACTGACCGCGTTTGGGGTATGCGCCAAGGCGCCCGCGACTACATCACCAAGCCAGTGAACTCCACTGAGCTGATGGCCAAAATTAAAGCTCTGGGCTAAACCGGCTAGCAGGGCAAGCGTATGGCGAACAGACAAGCACTCAAACAACTACAGACCAGACTGGCGCAGCGGCTACAAATAGCCCGTACCGAAGGCGTTGCCGCCGCCTGGCTAGCGGTTGAGGCCGGTGGCCAAAAATATCTTTTTCCACTGAGCCAGTCAGGAGAGATATTTCCCTGGGTCAGTGCGCAGCAAGTGCCCTACACCCAGCCTTGGTTTGTGGGTGTGGCCAACTTGCGCGGCGGCCTTTATGGTGTGGTGGACCTAGCGGCATTTGCCAGCGGTAAAACGCCGTCTAGCCGTCTTGAGTTGACCCAGTCGGACACCCGTTTGGTGGCACTTAATGCCGCACTGGACGTCAACTGTGCGCTGCTGGTTGACCGCTTGGCGGGCTTGCGCAAACAAGATGCATTTGTAGACTTTTCATCCAAACCAGCCGACGCGCCTGAGTTTTTCGGCAATCAGTATGTTGACCAAGCCGGCGAGCATTGGCAAGAAATCAGCCTTCAGACGCTTGCTCGGCAAGACCATTTTTTGACTGTCAGCCTGTAGACCGCAGGGTTTACTGTCTGTCATGTTTTCGACTCCGTTATCGCTCCAGCTTATCCCGGAAGGTTCCTCATGTCTGCACTCGGAAATATCCAAAAACTGTTCAAGCGCAAATCGCCCAATGCGCGGGATACCAGGGGTTCAGCGCCCGTTGCCATGCTTACCGGCGCGTTTGGCGCAGCAGCGGTCGGCGCGTCAGCGAGCAGTGGCAACTACACGCCCGAGGAGCAAACCGGCAACACGTTTGGCTCCAGCCGCTTAGGGCCATTGGAAGCGTCGGCCCCAGCCGCCAGCGGGGAGCTGCTGAATTTGCCGCTGCTAGGGCGACGCGCAATTGCACAGCACCAACGGATTTTGGTTGCAGTTCTGGCAGTCGCCGTTGTGGTGCTCAGTGCGGTGACGTTTTTGGCGCTAAGCCAAGCAAATAAAGTAGCGCAGCAGGTAGCGGCCATCGGCCAGTCACTGATGCAGTCACAGCGTTTGGCGAAATCGGTGTCTCAGGCGCTCGTGGGCAGTGCGCAGGCCTTCCCCGACGTGCGTGACAGTTCAGACTCGCTTGCCAAGTCAGTTCGCGGTTTAAAAAATGGCGAAGCCAGTTTGCGGCTGACAGCAGTTGATGATGAGCTTTTGCCTGACCTCCAAAAAGTTGCGCCATTGATGGAGCAGGCAGAAAAAAATGCCCAAACCGTTATGAAACAGCAAGCAATTTTGACGCAGGTCGGCACAGCGCTGCGAACGATTAACCGCCAGTCGTCAGATTTGCTCGAAATTGCAGAGACGATTTCGTCCCTGAAGCTGCAGCAGAACGCTCCGCCCACTGAGATTTCTGCATCGGGTCAGCTGGTGATGTTGACCCAGCGCATCGGCAAATCAGCCAACGAGTTTTTGACGATGGAAGGCGTGAGCCCGGAAGCCGTTTTCCTGCTGGGCAAGGACTTGAATTCTTTCAAAGAAATTGCGCAAGGCTTGCAGGACGGCAGTCCAGAGTTGCGCTTATCGGGTGCCAAAGAGCCGCAAACCCGAGAACGACTTGAAGCACTGATGTCGCTGTATGAGCAAACTCGGTTGCAAGCTGGCGCAATTCTTGGCAATTTGCAAGGTTTAGTGTCAGCCAGGGAAGCGCAGTCGTCGATTATTGCGGACAGCGAGCCAATGCGCCGCGGCTTGGAGAGTTTGCAAGCCAAGCTTTCAACCCAGACAGGTTTGAGCGCGCTGTCGCTAATTACATTAGCGATTGCCGCTGCCGTCGCCCTGTTGTGTGGTGCGGGTCTGGCCCGGCTACAGGTTCAAGACAGCCAGCAGCGGCAAAATGTAGCGGAGGGTCAACGCCAAGAAGCCAAAAGCCAAGAGCAGGACGCCAAGCGCGTCAATGACGCCAATCAAGCGGCGATTTTGCGGCTGATGAACGAATTGCAAACGGTCGCTGAGGGCGACTTGACGCAAGAAGCCACCGTTACCGAAGACATCACTGGCGCGATTGCTGACTCAATTAACTACACCGTCGAGGAGTTGCGGCAACTGGTGGGCAACGTGCAAAGCACCGCGTCAAAGGT
>JAYULP010000016.1:0-2767 GCA_043763445.1 Polaromonas sp. | reverse complement strand
GCCAGCGTGTCCACGCTAAGGTCCGAGTAGCCGGGCATGGGCGAGTCTCCAGAAGCTAAATCAAAGGGCCGGATGTGCCAACTACGCCCCTGCATTTATGGATTGTGGGCTATATTGAATTTAGCGCCTGTTGCAAGCCCCACAGCATGCACAAAAATACAGCCTTCAAGCGCGCACACCCTGCTGACCAACCTACCGGGAGCCACCATGAAAGTCTCTGACATCCTGCGCCTGAAGGGCAACACCCTGTACGCCGTGCAACCGCAAGAGCCGCTGGCCAAGGCGGTGGAGATCATGGCGGAAAAAGACATTGGCTCGCTGGTCGTGATGGAGCACGGCGAGCTGGTCGGTATGCTGACGTTTCGTGAGGTGATTGTCTGCATCGTCAAAAACGGCGGCGTGGTGGGCTCTACGCTGGTGCGCACTGCCATGGACGAGCATCCGTTGATCTGTACCAGCGAGACTGAGCTCGATGAAGTGCGCCGCATGATGCTGGAATGCCACGCGCGCTACATGCCGGTCATGAACCACAAAGTGATGATGGGCGTGATCAGCTTCTACGACGTGGCCAAAACTGTGGTGGACAGTCAAAATTTTGAAAACAAGATGCTCAAGGCCTACATCCGCGACTGGCCCGAGCTGGAGGACGGCAAGTGAGACTAAAAAACAACGGTTTGTAAGGGTAAAAACTTTGCGCATGGCCTTGGCGCTTTTTCAGCTCCCCGCCAGAGCAAGAATTATTGGCAATAGCTGGGTTTGCTGGGGCCTAGCGATAGCGCTCGGCAGGTGGTTAAAGCCCTCGTTGAAGCCAGAGCCTGGGTTGCGTCGGCCCGGCCGGCCGCTGCCGGCGGCGTGGTGGGCAACCGGGGCCAAAAAAAGTAGCCTTAATGTCAGCTGCTTGCCAGCGCTGTAACGCCGGCTGGAGTTGCTTTTAAGGCCTCAATCCGCCGGCCAGATACCGACCATATACCGGCTATATACCGACCAGATACCGGCCATAGGTGCGAGCCGCTGCGCCTAGGTCGGGGATAATCCGGCGCATGAGCGGCAACACCCTTGGACAACTATTCGCAGTCACCAACTTTGGTGAATCCCACGGCCCAGCCATTGGCTGCGTGATTGACGGCTGCCCCCCGGGCATGGCCTTGTGCGAGGCCGATATTCAGGCCGACCTGGACCGCCGCCGTCCGGGCACCAGCCGGTATGTCACCCAGCGCCGCGAACCCGACGCGGTCGAGATCTTGTCGGGTGTCTACCAAGGCAAAACCACCGGCACACCGATTGCCCTGCTGATTCGCAACACCGACCAGCGCAGCAAGGACTACGGCAACATTCTGGAGACGTTTCGCCCGGGCCACGCGGACTACACCTACCTGCACAAATACGGCCTGCGTGACCCGCGCGGCGGAGGCCGGTCGTCGGCGCGCCTGACGGCCCCGACGGTAGCGGCCGGTGCGGTGGCCAAAAAGTGGTTGTTCGAGCGCTACGGCACCACTTTTGAAGGCTGCATGACCCAAATTGGCGATGTGGTGATTGCGTTTGAGTCGTGGGCACATGTGCGGGAAAACCCATTTTTTGCGCCTGTTGCGGACGTCTCGGCGCTGATGGACTACATGGACGCGCTGCGCAAGGCCGGCGACTCGTGCGGCGCGCGCATTCGAGTGACCGCGCGCAGTGTGCCCGTTGGCCTGGGCGAGCCTGTGTATGACAAACTCGACGCTGATATCGCCTTTGCCATGATGGGCATCAACGCGGTCAAAGGGGTGGAAATTGGCGCGGGTTTTGCCAGCGCAGCGCAGCGCGGCACCCGCCATGGTGACTCGCTGACGCCGAGCGGATTTTTGTCTAACAACGCCGGCGGCGTGTTAGGGGGCATCAGCACGGGACAGGACCTTGAGGTGTCAATCGCCATCAAGCCAACTAGCTCCATCACTTCGCCGCGCACCTCCATTGACACGGCTGGGCAGCCCGCCGAGGTAGTCACCAAGGGCCGGCACGACCCCTGTGTGGGAATTCGGGCCACACCGATTGCTGAGGCTTTGCTAGCCCTGGTGGTGATGGAACATGCGCTGCGCCAACGGGCCCAAAACGCCGATGTACGGGTGGTCACCCCCGACATTGCGCGCCAGCCTGGCTAGCATGTCAGCACCTGGGCAGGGCGCCAGCGCGGGCCGCCAGCTGTTGCCGTTTGCGGCCTTGTCCGCCAGCTATTTTGCGCACATCGGCTTTTTTAACCCCTATTTGCCGCTGTGGCTCAAAGACTTGGGGCTGGACATTTTCACCATCAGCGTGCTGACCTCGCTGCAAGCGTTCACCCGAATGTTTGCCCCCTACGGCTGGGGCTGGCTCAGTGACCACAGCGGCGAGCGCGTTCAGCTGTTGCGTTACTGCGCAACGGTGGCGTTGATGACGGCTTGCGGCCTGTGGTGGCAAGGCAGCACCACCGTCATGGTGTTGGTCCTGCTGGTCATGTTCACCCACACCAGCGCGATGATGCCAATGAGCGAGGCGGCCATGGCGCACTTGGTTAGCCGGGACGGCGTTTTCAATGCGCGCCGCTACGGCCGGGTGCGGCTATTCGGCTCCTTGGGTTTTTTGGTCACGGTGTTTGCCGCAGGTGCCTGGTTTGAGCGCCGCGGTATGGGCGACTTCCCGGCCTGGACAGTGCTAACCCTGCTGGCCGTGACCGTCAGCGTGTGGTGTTTGCCAGACCTGAAAGAAGCCGCTGCGCTGCCGGCTGAAAAGCCCGCCATTAGGCCGATTTTGC
>JAYULP010000015.1:0-16466 GCA_043763445.1 Polaromonas sp. | reverse complement strand
CGGCTTGCGCGGCTTACTTGTCTTGCGCCTTGTCGACGGCGTGGGGCGGGCAAAAAACGGTGGTTTCCGCAGCGGTCCGGCTTTGCGCCCGAGCTGCCAGCCCGGCCGCTCGCTGTTTGAGACCACCTGCGACAATTCAGCGCCTATGAATTACGCTTACATCTTGACCCTGTCCTGCCCCGACCGCAAAGGCATCGTGCATGCCGTGTCAGGCTTTTTGCTGGCCAACGGCGGCAACATCGAGGAGGCGGCGCAATACAACGACATCGGCACCGGCGTGTTCTTTATGCGGGTGCAATTTACCTGCAACGAGCCGTCCGCTGCCGGCCTGAGCAGCCAGCTGGCCACATTTGCTGCTCCGTTTGACATGGCTTGCAAGCTGCACAGTGCCGCGTTGCCAATGCGTACCGTCATTTTGGTCAGCAAAGAAGGCCATTGCCTGAACGACCTGCTGTTTCGCTGCAGGTCAGGCTTGCTGCCGATTGAGGTGCGCGCCATCATCTCCAACCACCGCGAGTTCTACCAACTGGCGGCCAGCTACAACATCGCGTTTCACCACCTGCCGGTGACCGCCGCCACCAAAGCCGATGTTGAAGCCAGGCAGATGGCCATCATTGACGCCGAGAAAGCCGAGCTGGTGGTGCTCGCGCGCTACATGCAGATTTTGTCCAACGATTTGTGCCGCCAGCTAGCTGGCCGGGCCATCAACATTCACCACTCATTTTTGCCCAGCTTCAAAGGCGCCAAGCCCTACTACCAGGCGCATGACCGGGGCGTCAAACTCATCGGGGCCACTGCGCATTACGTCACCGCTGACCTCGACGAGGGCCCAATCATCGAACAAGACGTAGCCCGCGCCGACCACGGCAAAACCGTCGATGACCTAAGCGCCATGGGCCGCGACACCGAAAGCCAGGTGCTGGCCCGCGCCGTCAAGTGGCACAGCGAACACCGCGTGCTGCTCAACGGGCACAAAACGGTTATCTTCAAGTAAGCACTGGGCCGGCTCGGTGAAGGCTGAAAACTATTTTTCTGCTCACCCTGAGCTTGCCGGCGAGTTTGTTTGTGCCGGGCAAACTTGGCTCAGCTCAGGGTAAGCGCAGAGCAAACACGAAGTAAACGCCGAGCGAACACTTTATTGGCCCCAATTCATACGCGCCGCGCCGTTGTCGCTGGCGGCTTCAGTTAGCACCACAACCGCTGCCCACCCATGACCGCCTCCCGCATCCCGCCGATTCAGTGCCTGCTGACGTTTGAAACGCTCGCCCGGCTGCGCAGTGTGACGCAGGCGGCCGAAGCGCTGTGCGTCACCCCCAGCGCAGTGAGCCACCGGGTCAAGCAGCTGGAGTTAGTCATCGGCACCAAACTATTTGGCCGGGCTGACTTTTCGCTCACCACCCAGGGCAGCGAGTACCTCGCGCATGTGCGGCAAGGCCTGGCTGCGCTGCAAAAGTTCCCCGCGCCGGCTGGTCAAAGCGCCACCCCTGGCAAGCGCAAACTGCGCTTGGCGGTGACGCCAACATTCGCAAAATCGGTGCTGATCCCGCGGTTGCGCGAGTTCACCAAGGCCTACCCCGAAATTGACCTGACGCTGCAAATTTCAATTCCACTGCTCGACGTGGTAGCCGAAGACGCTGACTTGATGGTGCGCTTTGGCACCGGCCGCTACGCCGACGTGGAGCATGTATGCCTAGCGCGCGATGAGGTCACGCCAATGGCGTCACCCACTTTTTTGCGCGAACATGGCCCGTTTGAAGCGCCCGAAGACTTGGCCGGCCAAAGCCTGCTGCGCTCACCGCTGGAGCCGTGGCGCACCTGGTTTGCGGCCAAGCACCTTGACTGGCCAGAACCGGTGGACGGCTCCCAGTTCAACGACATTGGCCTGATGTGCGACGGCGCCGCCGCCGGCATGGGCATTGCGCTGGTTCGGCTAAAGCTGGGCGCACCTTGGCTCGAAAACGGCTCCCTGGTGCGGCTAGGCCCCAGCGACGCATTTACCGCCAGCGTGCCCAGCCCCCACGCCCACTACCTGTGCTGGCGCACCGGCATGATGGACCGCTGGGAATGCGCCGCCTTTGCCGACTGGCTGCGTGCAGGCTTGGCTTGACAACAGCTTACGACGCCAGCAGCTGACATAATTATTTGCAACCTGCCCCAGTGGGGGCAGCTAAATTGGCCGGTACAGCAACGACAACAACACCTGCGCCACCTTCCACTCTCAGCGCTGTCCCAGGCTGCAGAAGGCGTTTTAGGTTTACTGGGTTTGGCACTCAGGCACAGAAGTGACGGCCTGCTTTCTCGCGGCACAAGGCGCGGCCAGGCGGGCAGTGTCTTGCACTGCGCATTCGGCTGGCTTTGCCGCCCAGTAAATGCACAACCTTGGCCGGCCAGCCAAGCTATGTTGCAAACACCACTTGCCGTGGCAATACCGGCCACCGCTTCGTGTCAACGCACCGGCTACGCGCGACTTGTGCGCTGCAATTTTTTGTGCGGGTAACGACGTGCATAGCGTTACGCCTTTATGGTTTGCGACATTTCAGGCCACAGGTTGGAGAAATGAGCTGCCACTTGCCCGTGCGGTCAGGTAAGGTGAGTAGACCCTGCGGACACTAGCCGGGCAGCTGTGAGCCGCACCTATGCCGGTGCGCATTGCCCTATTGACAAATTTATTCGCTAACTGCCGCGCCTCAGCCTGTGCAGTGCGCGTCCTCACACCACACTGCCGCCCAGAAAATAAACTCTGCTGCCTTGGCTTGAACCCGGCCTGAGCGCTGACTACGCCGCCAAGCTTTTGGGTAAGGACCACCGCACGGCAAAAGACCGAATTGCGCAATCAAAGCACAAACTTCAGGCGCACAGCAAACTCGCCTGGGCTGCGCAAATCCAAAAATCAACAACCGCTTTTGGGCTGAAATGGACTGCACTGCACAAATGCCTGCGGTTTGCGGCGGCACGGACTCGGGCGGCCCACCACGTTGCTTTTTTGCCAACAGCGGGGACATTAGCAACAAAAGCGCTTCGTGCCCCATTGCGAACTGAGCTATCGCCGCCACCACGCTGGAGTTGTGCAGGCCCTTGTTTACAGCAGCGCCTACACGCTTTCAGTTGCACTGGCAATACGGTAGTTTTCCGGTGTTGCGCCCGTTACATGTAACTCATAACATTACTAACGTAACAAATTAATATATTTGTTGCAGGCCCCCAATAAAAAATAGCGGTTCAATGTCCTTATTTCGTCCACAAGCCATTGCTGCGCAGCAAGCCCAATGGCTTGGCACCGTCCACCTGCACCGCCCTTGGTCATCTGCTGTGATCGTAGCGGCAGCGTTAACGCTGGCCGGCTCACTGGTAGCGTTCACCGTTTGGGGCGAAGTCAACCGCAAAGCGCACATCGTGGGCGTACTGGTGCCAGCGCAAGGCAGTTTGAATGTGCAAGCGCGGGACTCGGGTGTAATCACCGAAAGCCGTGTAGTCGAGGGCCAGTTGGTCAAGGCGGGCGAAATACTGTTAGTGCTGGGTACCGAACGTCCTAGCCTTGGGCAAGGCACATCCATACCTACCAGCAGCGCTGGCGCCGAAGTGGCCAAGGCCATAGCAGCGCGCGGCCAAACCCTAAAAGCCGAACGCTCACTGCGCGAGCAACAAACTCGGCTGCGTGAGCAAGCCCTGACCGAGCGGCTGCAGCTAATGCGCGGCCAAGCTGAACAGGCCGCGCAAGAGCGTGACTGGCAGCTGCAAAAAGTGCGCCTCGCCAAAACCACGATGGAACGTCAAGAGGCGCTAGCGCAGGCCGGTTTTGTGTCAGCGGCACAACTGCAAAGCCGACACGAGGAACAACTTGACGCCACAGGCCGGCTGCAAAGCCTTGAGCGAGCTTTGCTGGCGCTAGCGAGCGAGACCGCCGCAGTACAGGGCGAGCTGCGCTTATTAAAAACGCAACTGCAGTCTGAGCTTGCGCAGATTGACCGCAGTATTGAATCGGCCAAGCAAGAAGCGGTCGAAAACGACACGCGCCGCCAAGCAGTAGTTACCGCACCATTTGCAGGCACCGTCACCGCAATGCATTGGCAAGCAGGGCAAGCGGTGCAAGCGGGCAATAACTTGATGACTTTAGTGGCCGCCGGCGCGTCACCAACAGCCAATGCACTGCAAGCCCATCTATACGCCCCGAGCCGAACAGTAGGTTTCGTGCAGCCCGGGCAATCGGTTTACTTGCGCTATGACGCCTATCCATACCAGAAATTCGGTATGCACACCGGCAAGGTTATCGCTGTCTCGCGTACCCCCTTCGCGGCTAACGATCTACCTGCGAATTCGGCCCAACAACTCGCCTCGAAAATTGGCACACAGGAGGCACTGTTTCGCATTACGGTCGCGCTGAGCTCGCAAACGCTGCAAGCGATGGACCAAAGCTGGACCTTGAAGCCAGGGCTGGCGGTTGATGCTGATGTGATGCAAGAGCGAAAAAAAGTATGGGAATGGTTATTTGAACCGCTGCTAGCCGTCAAGCAGCGTGTAAAGGTTCTTAGCAACAGTACTGCGGCAAACAACCAAAAGGTTTGACCGCTGACTGTTGTACAGAAGGCGAAATAATCCAACGCCGTTTATTTGGATGTACTTAATAAAACTATGCAAGAACTCACTTTTGATGAAATTGATGCCGTTAGCGGCGGTTGTGACCGCGGTCCGGTTACGCCTTTGCCAAGTCCATATCCGGACTTGCCAGGCTTCCCGGGCCGCCCATACCCACCGCCTTTTTTTAAGCCCGGGCTTCCACGCAGACCGCCTTTTTTCCCACCTGGCCATGGAATCCCCGGCATGCCTCCACGATTCATTCTCGATCCAATTCGATTACTGTAGGCTGTGATCAGGAAAACAATTAGATTTTGTATTAAAAATTTTTTTGTTTGTTAAAAATAAGTAATGGATTTAAATGTATATTTAAATTCATTACTCTTACACATTTACGGTATTGTCAAAAAAATAACATTTTACGCACTGCCACACTTGCTCAACGAAATAATATTTAATCAATTAAACATTGGATGTTATATAGATAGAAAAACAGTCTGCGATAATAATTTTTTAATCCGTCAAGAAGCAGCTAGAAACTGAGGCTGAAGCTGGATATCGCTCACAAAAAATATCATGTACCGCTTGTCAAGGTACAAAGTTACCCAAGCAACTGGCAGACTACGCACTTAAGGAATCGCGGGTAGCGTCTTCGGGGCCGCTAGTGCAGCCGTCGCAATAATATCGTGCCCGTGTGGAGAGTTGCCAGCAGCGCAGTGGCACTTATCGGTATTGGAGCAAATGCGATGACACAATATTCGTTAACGGGAGCAGTTGGCAGAAGCGGGAATCGTTATATCACGCCATTTTGTATGCCCGAAAAATGGTAAAACCAAGGCGGCCGTGAAATATTCACACAGGCGACAAAAAAATTAAGTCGTGATGTGTATCAGCAACTAAAGCTTCACTACCCTTGCTATTTTTTACCCGACGTCTATGCTGATAACAGCCTCAGTTGGCTGCACAAAATTAACCACAAGCTGCGATAAGGCAGCTCATAGATGCAGAATTTCAACGAAAACGAATAGAAGTCGTCGCACCACTGCAACTAACTAACCTCAGACGAGGCGACTGTCTATCGCCAGCACATTCAACGCTATCGCATTTTGGGCTTGCTGTGCCGCCACCACAGCTCATACAATTTTACAAGCTGCTGCTTTTGAAGGGCGTCCCATTCAGAGAATCAGCTTTTGACTTTTCATGTATGGCGCAAGAAGTAAATGACATTGCGTTCGCCGCTGTAGCCGTTTTTTGCAATCGCTACAGTCATTTTCGGTTTAGCTATCACCATTTGCCACTAATCAGATTGTAATGAATATAGTATGTAAAACAGGCGCCATATGTAGTGTCCGCTACAAAGTTCTTAATTGCCCAAAAGTTTTGGCTTACAAACCGTTTGGCTGAATGCTACAAAAATTTAGCCTTTAATTGATAATCGACTGCAAAAAATTTAATCTCGACAAATTTGAGTTAGCTAGTTATTTAATAAATACTTTTAGCCGACTTTAATGCCGCTTGCTCAACTTTATAAATTATATATTTTAGATTCACGCTAATTGATATTTCAGTACTGGCTACGTTAATTAAATTAAATTATCTATTATACAATAAGTAAGCCTTGTAAATTGGCTAGGGAAAAGAATTATAGTTACCCGGTATAATCCAACTGTTTCGGTGGGTATTCACTGCGGCGTTAGCACTAATTTTTTTGGGCTTGGCGTGTATAGTTTATTTTTCAAACTAGTTTAATGAGTACCAATACTTGTCACACGATCTTGGCAAATTTAACTGTGGTACTTGTTTCCTTTTTCACCCCTTTTTTATCAGTTGCCGCCCCGCCCGAGATTCAAAAACTCATTTAATCTTCGCCCGACGAACAATAACTATACTATTTTTGTGAAGCCACTTATCCAAAATGAATCTGCCGAATGCGGCATTGTTTGTTTAGCCATGTGTTGCGCAGCGCACGGCTTGCATGTTGATATTGCGGACCTTAGAGTTCGATTCTCTGTGTCCAGCAACGGCGTCAGCCTGCGGAGTTTGATGGGGTTCGGCGCAGCATTAAATATGACTGCGCGCCCCGTAAAGCTAGATATCGACCGCCTAGACCAACTCAAACTGCCCTGCATTTTGCATTGGGACCTGAACCATTTTGTGGTGCTTTCACGCACTGGGCGGCGCGGTGTAACGGTTTTTGATCCTGCGCTGGGTAAACGTCAGCTCAGCTTGGTGGAGCTGGGTAAACACTTCACTGGCGTTGCGTTGGAGCTCACCCCTACGGCTGACTTCAAGCCCAAAGATTTGCGACAACAGGTCGCGTTGTCATCGCTCACAGGCCGCGTGCTTGGACTGAAGCGCTCTTTGCTACACATTCTGGGTATCGCGTTGGCGCTGGAAGCTTTTGCTATTGCAGGGCCGTTTTTTAATCAGTTGGTAATGGACGAGGCAATAGCCACCTACGATGTTGATTTGTTGACGGTTTTAGTGCTTGGTTTCGGTTTACTACTGCTGACTCAAACTGCTTTGGGTTTAGCGCGCAGCTGGCTGGTGCTGGTGCTGGGCCAGTCGCTCAAACTGCAGTGGGCGGGCAATGTGTTTGGCCACCTTGTGCGACTACCTGTGTCGTTTTTTGAGCGGCGCCACATGGGTGACATCATCTCGCGCTTTCATGCCGTGGAGACAATTCAAAAGATACTCACAACAAGCCTGATCGAAGCAGTGCTTGACGGCATCATGGCAATCGCTGCGCTGGTGCTGATGTGGTTTTATTCGCCGATGTTGATGGCCGTGGTGCTGGCTGCCGTGCTGCTGTACGGCCTGCTGCGCTGGGCTGCGTACAAGCCGCTGCGGGACGCTAGTGCCGACCGCTTGCTCGCTGATGCGCGTGAACAAAGCAATTTTTTAGAAACCTTGCGGGCAATTGTGCCGCTGAAGCTCTTTGGTCGAGAGCAAGACCGCCGCGCGCGCTGGCAAAACTTAGTGGTTGACGTTCAAAACCATGACCTTCGCACCGCAAAAATGGGAATTGCCTTTACTGCCAGTAGTCAGTTGATTAACGGCCTTGAAAACCTGGTGGTCATCAGCTTGGGAGCCCGTATGGTAATGGCGTCCGGACAGCAGCAAGGGCTGGTGATGAGCGGTGTTTTTACCGTCGGAATGTTGTTTGCATTTGTCAGCTATAAAACCCAGTTTTCGCAGCGGGTTAAGGCTTTGATTGACTACGCGGTTGACATCCGAATGTTGAGTCTGCACGCTGAGCGTTTGGGCGATTTGGTGCTAACAGCACCCGAGCCAAATGACGTGCCCGACAACTTGCTGTCGCACCTTGCGCCCAGCATTGAATTGCGTGCCGTAAGTTTTCGTTATGCGTCTGGCGAGCCCTGGGTGGTGCAGCAGTGCAGCTTGCTGGTGCCAGCAGGCCAAAATTTAGCGCTGACTGGGGTCAGCGGCTGCGGCAAGACCACCTTGCTCAAGCTGATGCTGGGCTTGCTCACGCCAACAGAAGGTGAGGTGCTTTACGGCGGCGTACCAGTGCGGCAACTGGGCTTGCAAAATTTCCGCCGTGTGGTGGGCACGGTGATGCAGGAAGACGTGTTGTTGTCAGGCAGTGTTGCGGAGAATGTCGCTTGTTTTGACCTACAAGCAGACCACGCTCAAATAGAGCTTGTGGCCCAAGCGGCGGCGATACACGAAGACATCGTACGGATGCCCATGGGCTATCAAACGCTGATCGGCGACATGGGCTCCACACTGTCTGGTGGTCAAAAGCAGCGGCTGATGCTGGCCCGCGCCCTGTACAAACAACCCCGAGTGTTGGCGTTAGACGAAGCGACCAGCCACTTAGACGTGGCTACCGAGCAACGTGTCGCGCAGGCCTTGGCAGGTATGCACACCACTCGTATCGTGATTGCCCACCGCCCCGAGACGATTGCGCGAGCTGAACGGGTAGTCGTGATGACACAGGGGCGCGTGCTGGAGGCGCTGGGCTGACGTCCAAGTGCTATTTTTTTCATAGCGCATAAGGCAATTAAAATGAGGGCAAACGCATCAAAGCACCTAAAAAAGCGTTTTTTAGGTACTTTGGGCGAGTTGGGGCGGCGCAGCTGCTGCCGCACAAGCTGTGCGGCAATTCATGGTGTGCTTGAGTTTTCTTCAACCTTAGGCCCTCCGCTTGCCCTAGAGTAGCGCTATCTTTGAGAGATTGCACCATGAACGCTCCTATGTCACTTGCCCAATACGACGCTGTGGGCCGCGCTGAGCGCCAAACGCAAGTTGTCCAAGCGCTGCAAGCCGTACTGCCTGGCCACGCGCTGCTGTGGAACAACGAGGACACCACGCCTTACGAGTGTGACGGCCTAACCGCTTACCGTCAGCGCCCACTGGTCGTGGCCTTGCCTGAGAGCTATGCCCAAGTGCAAGCGGTGCTGGTGACCTGCCACCGGCACGGTGTACCGGTGGTGGCGCGGGGCGCGGGTACCGGCCTGAGCGGTGGCGCCATGCCGCACAAGTTGGGCGTGACGCTGTCGCTGGCCAAGTTCAACAAAATTCTGAGCATGAACCCACTGGCCCGCACGGCGGTGGTGCAAGGCGGTGTGCGCAACCTGGCCATCTCAGAGGCAGCTGCGCCGCACGGCTTGTACTACGCGCCTGACCCGTCCAGCCAGATTGCTTGCACCATCGGCGGCAACGTGGCCGAAAACTCTGGCGGCGTGCATTGTCTGAAGTACGGCCTGACGGTACACAACGTGCTCAAGGTCAAGGGCTTTACCATTGAAGGCGAGGAGGTCGAGTTTGGCAGTGACGCGCTCGACGCAGCGGGCTACGATTTGCTCAGCGTCATCATCGGCAGCGAAGGCATGCTGGCCGTGACAACCGAAGTCACGGTCAAACTGGTGCCCAAGCCGCAGCTGGCACGCTGCATCATGGCCAGCTTTGACGACCTGCGTAAAGCCGGTGACGCGGTGGCGGCGGTGATTGCCGCCGGCATCATCCCGGCGGGCCTGGAGATGATGGACAAGCCCATGACGGCGGCGGTAGAGGACTTTGTCCACGCCGGTTATGACCTGACCGCTGCCGCTATTTTGTTGTGCGAGTCTGATGGCACGCATGAAGAAGTCGAAGAAGAAATTGGCCGCATGAGCCAAGTGCTGCTGGGCTGCGGCGCCACTGCCATCACCGTTAGCCAAAACGAGGCCGAACGGCTGCGCTTTTGGTCTGGCCGCAAAAATGCGTTTCCCGCCTCGGGCCGTATCAGCCCCGACTACATGTGCATGGACTCGACCATTCCGCGCAAACGCCTAGCTGACATGCTGCTGGCTATTGCCGAGATGGAAAAGAAGTACCAGTTGCGCTGCGCCAACGTCTTTCACGCCGGTGACGGCAACCTGCACCCGCTAATTTTGTTTGACGCTAACGACGCCGACCAGTTGCACCGCTGTGAGCTGTTTGGCGCCGATATTCTGGAGACCAGTGTGGCCATGGGCGGCACCGTCACTGGCGAGCATGGTGTGGGGGTGGAAAAGCTCAACTCAATGTGCGTGCAGTTCTCCACGGCTGAAAACGAGCAGATGTTTGGCGTCAAACGCGCCTTCGACAGCAAAGGCCTGCTGAACCCTGGCAAGGTCATCCCAACACTTAACCGCTGCGCCGAGTACGGAAAAATGCTGGTGCGCGGCGGGCACATCTCGCACCCAGACCTGCCCCGCTTTTGAGCCCGGCGCTGCCCATGCAAGCACTGCGCGGACTGGCTTGGCTGCTGGTGTTCCAGTGCCTCGGTGAGTTGTTGGCCCGAGGCGTTGGGTTGCCGTTTCCGGGGCCGGTGGTGGGCATGCTGCTGCTACTGCCGGCGCTGCGTTGGGCTATTGTGCGCACGCCGGTCGCTGGCTGTGCTGACTTTTTGCTGCAGCATCTTTCACTGCTTTTTGTGCCGGTAGGCGTGGGGGTGATGACACACTTGCCGCTGCTGGCCGACTACGGCGTGCAGATGCTGGTGGTGCTGGTGGTGTCCACACTGACCGGCTTGGTCGCTACGGTGCTGACGCTGCGCTTGTTTAACCACCGCGAGGCTCCGCCAGCGAAGGCACCGGGCGATGCCTAAATTCGTTTCCCTGTGGGTGTACCTGTCAGCGTCGCCGCTGTTCGGTCTGACGGCCACCGTGGTGGCTTACGCGCTGGCCCAAGCGCTGTACGCACGCTTGCACCAAGCGCCCTGGGCCAACCCAGTGCTGTGGGCGGTGGTGGTGCTAGCCAGCGGCCTGCTGCTCACCGGCGTTGCCTATCCAACCTATTTTGCGGGTGCGCAGTTCATCCACTTTCTGCTGGGGCCTACCGTGGTGGCGCTGGCTTGGCCACTGTGGCAGCGCCGCGCTGAGCTGCGCCAGCGATGGGGCATGCTGTTGGCCGCCGCGCTGGCCGGTGGCGTTGTGGCCAGCGCCACGGCAGGCCTGCTGGGCTGGGCTCTTGGCTTGCCCAACGAGGTGGTGCTGTCGCTGGTGCCCAAGTCAGTTACCGCGCCGGTAGCGATGGGTATTGCCGAGAAGATCGGTGGCATTCCGGCGTTAGCGGCGGTGTTTGCGGTGTTGACCGGCTTGGTCGGCGCGTTGGCAGGCAAATACCTGTTCGATGCCCTTGGCGTGCCCACCGACCACCGAGGCTGGGCGAGCAGAGGGTTTGCGCTGGGCACCGCCGCGCATGGTATTGGCGCTGCGCGGGCGCTGCAGGTCAACAGCGACGCAGGTGCCTACGCCGGCTTGGCCTTGGGGTTGCAAGTGATCTTGGCGTCGCTGCTGATGCCGTTGGCGTTCAGGCTGTTTTAACTTCAGCAAGACCGCGCTGCCCGCTCAGTGGCGGGCAGCGACTTAAACCGCCTGCAGCTCAGGCCGCCCAACCGCCGACGACACCGCCCGCCGTTTGATCTCGCAATCATGCCGCGCATTGACTGCCCACAGCAAGGGCGTGGACCGTCCGGCCCGGGAGCCGAAGAGGCCTTGTTCGAGACCGGCTTTTTGCGCAACTTCGCCGGAATCAGCGGCACCCAGCGCGTTCTCAGCATTGTGAGGCTCCGACACCCAATCGAAGAATACGACCTGAGCCCGAAGATTTTGCAACTGGGCCACCACAAACTCGCCGCCCGGGGCCTGCCGCTCAAGACCGGTACCGTGGTCGATGCTGCGCTGATCGCAGCGCCCCACTCCACCAAAAACAGCGCCAGTCAACGTGAGCCCGGCAGACAGCCAACCAAGCGGGGCAACCAGTGGCACTTTGCAATGAAAGCGCACATCAACACAGATGCTAAGCCTCGCTGGGTACACACCGCCAGCGAAGCTCAGCCGCCAACGTCCACGAGTGAAGCCAGAGCCGCGCTCTGCTGCATGGACAGGCACAGCTCGGCTTTGCTGATCCGGGCAAATTGCTGCGCTGCTGCCACCGGGCCGGCTCAACAGTCAAAGCGAGCAGGGCAATTGATAGTTGCGTGCACTGGCAAACGGCGTAAGCTGTGTGCAGGCTTTAGCCGCTGACGGTAATCACCGTAATCACCGTAATCACCGTAATCACAGTAATCCCAGTAACGACTGTAGTGATCGTAGTGATGTGGGCAGTGCACAGCGCCGCTGTAACGCCTGGCTCACCAGCCCAGCTGCCGGCCCCACCTCCCCGCCATGTCGGACCTACAACGCAAACTGATACTTCAAGCAACCCATCGTCACCCAAGCAATAAGCCAGTGGGGGGCGCTGAGGCACCTTCAACATCAGCCGTAGCCAGCAAAGCAGCGTCACTGGCGCCGCCGTCGGCCTTGCATGCCGCCGAGCCTACGCTGTGCAGGCTTGCTACCAGCGCACCGCTGAGCAGTTTGCAGCTGCTCCAAGCCAGTGTGGCCCAGCTCCATGATGTGGTCATCATCACCAGCGCCGCATCGCCCAGCGCGCCGCAACCGCGCATCGTGTTTGTCAATGACGCTTTTGAGCGCCGCACCGGTTTTACCCGTGCCGAGGTGATGGGCCGCAACCCCCGCCTGCTGCAAGGTAAGGCGAGCCAGCGCGCAGCACTGGACCGCATTCGCACGGCGCTGGCCGAGCTGGTGCCCGTGCGGGTCGAATTAATCAACTACACCAAAGCCGGCGCGCCCTACTGGGTCGAGCTGGAAATTGTGCCAGTGACACTACCAACCCGCGCGCCAACGCCACTGGTGAGCCACTGGGTTGCCGTGAGCCGCGACATCAGCGAGCGCAAAGCGGCTGAAGAAAAAATTGAGGGCCTGGCGTTCTACGACGCCCTGACTGGGCTGCCCAACCGCCAGCTGCTGATGGCCCGACTGACCCATGTACTGGCCCGCGAAAACAACTCGCCAGCACATCCGACTGTCCTACCCCAAGGCTGCGCCGCGGCGTCCGGGCATGCCCCAGCGCAAACAAGCGCGCACCTTGGCAGCGCCCAGTTTGCCGACACACTGCCAAGTCAAGAGCTGCAGGCGGTCAAACGTCAACGCCGGCGGTCTGTGCCCGGCCGGTCAATGAACAGCAGCGCGCTGATGTTCATTGACCTGGACCACTTCAAAATTCTCAATGACACCTTGGGCCACGCCACCGGTGACTTGTTGCTGCAAAAAGTCGCGCTGCGCCTAGCCAGCTGCGTGCGACTCAATGACACGGTTGCGCGGCTTGGCGGCGACGAATTTGTGGTGATGCTCGAGCGCTTAGGCTCGCCCGACGCGCTGAACATAGCGTCCAGCGCTGCGCCAAGTCCGCACGAAAAAGCCCGCGCTGTGGCGCAAAAAATCGTCACTGCGCTGAGCGAGCCGTTTGACCTTGACGGCTACCTGCACCACTGCAGCTGCAGCGTCGGCATTACCTTGTTTGGCCAAGCTCCTATCACCTTGAGCGACACGCTCAAGCAGGCGGATTTAGCGATGTACCAAGCCAAAGCACAAGGACGCAATGGTTTGTGTTTTTTTGACCCGGCCATGCAGCGCTTGGCTACCGCCAACGCCGAGCTGACAACCGACATGCGCCGCGCGCTGCGCGAAGCCGAGTTTGTGCTGTACTACCAGCCCCAAGTCGGCAGAGACGGCCGCATGTTCGGCGTTGAAGCGCTGCTGCGCTGGCAGCATCCCCAGCGCGGCATGATCACGCCCGACGACTTCATCGCGCAGGCCGAAGAAAGCGGCCTGATCATGCCCTTGGGCCAATGGGTGCTGCAAACGGCCTGCGAGCAGCTCGCAGCTTGGGGGCGGCGGCCGGAAACCGCCAGCTTGGGCATTGCGGTCAATGTCAGCATGCGTCAGTTTCGGCACCCTGAGTTTGTCGAGCAAGTGCTCGCCGTCATTGCCCAAACCGGCATTCGAGCCCACCGGCTCAAGCTAGAGCTAACCGAGAGCCTGCTGGCCACTGGGCTGGAGGTCACTATTGCCAAAATGGGTATGCTCAAGGGCGCGGGGGTCACGCTGTCAATTGACGACTTCGGCATGGGTTACTCCGCACTGTCCTACCTCAAGTACCTGCCTTTGGACCAGCTCAAAATTGACCGCGGCTTTGTCAAAGACGTGCTGAGCGACCCGAACGACGCGGCCATTGCCCGCACCATCATCGGCCTGGCGCAAAGCCTGGGGCTGAGCGTGGTGGCCGAGGGGGTAGAAACTGAGGACCAGCGCGCCTTCCTCGCCCGCCACGGCTGCGAGAACTACCAAGGCTGGCTGTTTTGCAAAGCCCTGCCTATTGCCCAACTCGAGACCTTTATGCAGGCCATTTGGCACGCCGAACTGCTGGTGTAGCCGCCAGCGAATGCGCGGCAGCCCGCACTGAGGCCTTGGCGCAACAACACACAGCGCCAGCGGACACCGTCGCCATCGCCGGCGCAGAGCTGTCCAAAACGACCGCCCGACTGCTCAGCCTTGTGCGGCTCAACGAGAGGCCGACACATCACCATAGCCGTGCAATTGTGCACACAAAGCTAAGCAAAGCGCTGTGCAAGTGCCGCTGTGACATCGCTATGTCACAAAGTACGCTTAAGCTAAAGGGTTATAAAACTTTTAGCCTATCCTACTTTCACCTTACTTTTTACCCTGCGTTACTTAATTCACACGACTCAATTAACCTGCCCGCCACGATTTATGTCCACACTATCTCACCGACCGCGCTACCTCAACATTCAACGGCTCGCCTTTATCGCTTTGATTGCCGCCTCAACGCTGGGTGCAACACCGGCGGCGCTCGCCCAGCTCAAATATATTGGGTCTGACTCGCTAGAGCCGGTAGTTGACGCGGCTCAACTGGCTTTCGCACGGAGTAACGCAGGCTATAAAGTTCAGATCAGCGGCACTGGCACATCGCCTGGGCTGCGCGAGTTGTGCACCGGTCGGGCGGCGCTGGTGGGTGCCTCCCGGCCAATCAAGCCAGATGAGGCTAAAGACTGCGCCGGCATGGGTGTTCAATACTCGGAAATCCCAGTGGCTCTTGACGCTGTGGTGATGGTCGTGTCCACAAAAAATACCTGGCTAAAAGAGCTGACACTGGCAGAGCTCAGCACTATTTTTGCGCCGGTCGCTGCGGGCAAGTTGATGTCGTGGAAGCAAGTTCGGCCCGCCTTTGCTGACCTGCCGCTTCGCACTGCTGGCGTTGGCGTGAAGCACGCAACATTCGGTTTTTTTGCGGACGCTCTGGGACTCAAAGGCTTTGTGCGCTCAGACCTCAAAGACTTCGCTGCGCACAGCTCAACCGGCGCTTATGTGGCCAGCGACGCTGCAGCAATTGGTTTTATCTCCATGGGCGAAGCCAAAGCGCTGGAAGGACAAGTACGCATTGTTAGCCTGAACATAGGCGGCGTTGTGGTTACGCCAGACGCCGAAACCGTCAAAGCCGGCAAATACGACCAACTGACGCGAACGCTGTACTTTTATATCAACCCCACGTTGCTGGCCAAAGGAAGCGCTCAAGACAAAGAGTTCATGCGCCTGCTAGTCACCGACACCGAAAAGCTGGCGACTTTTGCTAACTTGGTGCCGCTGCGCAGCCTGCAGTACCAAGAAAACAAAAAGCGCTTTGCGTTTTAATCGCTACCAGTACCCCGACGCCGCGGAGTTGAAAAGACTTTTTTCTAATGCTTGAGCTTGCTCAAGCATTAGTGCGGCGGCAGCGGGCTTAGGCCAAGCTCAGCGCCATCGGGATTAACGGCACACGAGCGCAGAGCCGGCACTTAATAATTACAGCCAAAACAACAAGCTGGCGTTAAACACCAGCGCAAACACTCTCGCCAAGCCACCCGACAAGTGCATCGTCAGCTGAGTGCTGCAAAACTGACGAGTTGGCTCGTTAAAGTAAGAAGTAAGACCAGCACCTTTTGCATTCGCCTTGGTTTTGTCACCGGGCCTGTGTGTACACGGCGAGCCTTGACCCGCTCCACGCCAGCAAAAAACGCACAAAAAGTCCACACTGTGTTGAAGCCAAGCAACAGCGGCTGCACAGGCTGATTAGCGCCGGTGTAGCCGCCTATGCTGGCCGGTGTGCGGCGGCATTTCCGGGCGGACTACCGGGTAGCGAGCCACGACCCGTGCCTAGGCCGGCATGATTTGCACAACACCCGGCGTTCAGCGAAGGTACGAAACTGGATGCTTTGCCGCGCTGGTTTACAGCCTGAAACAACACTCCTAACCGAAGCAAGCGCCCTGCAGCCGCCCTTGGTCTGCATACTACCGCCATCGCCACCATCATCATCGCCGCCTTGCTTGGGTTTGGGCTTAGGTTTAAGTTTAAGTTTAGGTTTAGGTTTAGGTTTAAGTTTAGGCTAAGCAAATTATTTTGAATCAGGCCGCCGCAGACTGCTTTACTCCAGCTGCCGCCTTGCCGGTGGGCTTCGCATCGGCTGCACTGACTGCCAACAACGACCACCCCGGTTGCACCGC
>JAYULP010000014.1:0-6906 GCA_043763445.1 Polaromonas sp. | reverse complement strand
TGTCAGTGGCCCCCTTAGGCAGCGAGGAGCTGCTGTTTGCCAACAAGCTGTACCGCGCCTGGTTTGGCGGCGACGTCGTCGGCCACTTGGCGCTGATTGCCCAGGCCGGCGTGCCGCAGTCCAGCCCACTGGACAACTCGCTCGATGAGGTGGACGCTCTGGCGGGGTTGCCAACCGAGACGCTGACCGATGCCAAGTCCGAGAACGCAGAAATTTTTGTGCCAGCGCTGGGTAAATGGCTGGAAGTGCGTTCACGCTACCTTAGCTGGGTCGATGGTCGACTGGCGCAAATGGTCATTGCCACCGACATCACACCACGCCGGCATGCCGAGGAACAAGCCGCACAGCAAAACGAGCGGGCGCAAACTGCCAGCCGCCTGATCACCATGGGGGAGATGGCGTCAAGCGTGGCACATGAGCTAAACCAGCCGCTGACGGCCATCAACAACTACTGCAATGGCATGGTGTCGCGTATCAAGGGCCAGCAAATTTCCAACGACGACCTGCTAGTGGCTCTGGAGAAGACCGCAAAACAAGCACACCGCGCTGGACAGATCATTCAACGCATCCGCTCGTTCGTCAAGCGCAGTGAGCCCAATCGCAGCTTGTCTGACGTGGCCACCTTGGTCAGTAACGCAGTGGAACTCGCTGACATCGAACTGCGGCGGCACAACGTGCGCTTGAGCCACTACATTGCAGCGCGTTTGCCACAGGTCATGGTCGAGGCAATCTTGATTGAGCAGGTGCTGATCAATTTAATGAAGAACGCCGCCGAGTCGATTGCCCATGCCGGCTTGCCCACAGCCCGCCGCAGTGTCGAGCTGCGCGTGGTACCCAAAACGGTGGACGAGCAAAGCGTAGTGGAGTTCTCAGTGCTGGACACGGGCCTTGGAATTTCGCCAGAAGCCATGGACCGGCTGTATGACGCGTTCTACTCAACCAAGGCCGAAGGTATGGGCATTGGACTGAAGCTCTGCCGCAGCATTGTGGAGTCTCACCAAGGGCGGCTGCAAGCACAGAACACCTACAATGGTGCCGAGGTAGTGGGTTGCCGCTTTACTTTCTGGATTCCCGTGCGGCAGCTGCACACACAAGGCGTTCGCAGTGCCGAGCCGCCCGACCTACCTTACCCAGCCTACCTGCCAAAGACAGCTCACCCGGTGAGCAAGCACCCGGCTTCGCCGCCGGACGACAGGTCAACATCCGGCTTTAATGCCAATTGATGTCCGTCAGGCCGGTGAGCCCCAATGCAGTGTGGCCCAACAGGCCAGAGCCCGGCGCTCACCCGCCGCACCCCACCTTGCCTTGCCTCCCATAATGTTGACAACTTTGCAATTGCACACGCGCTTAAAGCAGGAGAAATGATTCCATGAGTTTGATTCCGAAAAAAGGTACTGTTTATGTTGTGGATGACGACGAGGGCGTTCGCGACTCGCTGCAGTGGCTGCTCGAGGGCAACGACTACCGGGTGCGTTGCTACGACTCGGCTGAGACTTTTCTGAGCCGCTACGACGCCCGCGAAGTGGCTTGCCTGATTGTTGATATTCGCATGGGCGGCATGACCGGGCTGGAGTTGCAAGACCGGCTGGTAGAGCGCAAGTCGCCGCTGCCGATTGTTTTCATCACTGGCCACGGTGATGTACCGATGGCGGTTGACACCATGAAAAAAGGTGCAATGGACTTCATCCAAAAGCCGTTTCAGGAAGAAGCGCTGGTCAACCTGGTCGAGCGCATGCTCGAGCAAGCCAAAGACGCATTCAGCGAGCACCAACAATCGGCTAGCCGGCACGCCCTGCTGGCCAAACTCACTACGCGCGAATCCCAAGTGCTCGAACGCATCGTGGCTGGCCGGCTGAACAAACAAATTGCAGATGACCTGGGTATCAGCATCAAAACCGTTGAAGCCCACCGTGCCAACATCATGGAAAAACTCAACGCCAACACCGTAGCTGACCTGCTGAAAATCGCCCTTGGCTCCAGCGCACCAAAGGCTTGACGCAGACCCACCTGCCCGCCGACTGCTTCGGCGGGCTTTTTATTTAGAACGCCGAGCCAAGCTATGACTGCACAACTGATTGACGGCAATGCCCTGTCCAAACAACTCCGAGCCGGGGTAGCTGTGCGCGCCCAAGCGCTGCATGCGCGGGGCATCACGCCCGGCCTAGCGGTAATCTTGGTGGGCGACAGCGCTGCTAGCCAGGTGTATGTGCGCAACAAGATCAAAGCCTGCAAGGACAACGGCTTGCACTCGGTGCTAGAGCACTATGCGGCGGCCATGACCGAGGCCGAGCTGCTGAGCCGGGTAGCGGCCTTGAACGATGACCCCGCGATTCACGGCATCTTGGTGCAGTTGCCGTTGCCTGCCCATATTGACGCGCAAAAAGTCATCGAAGCGATTTCACCGGCCAAGGATGTGGACGGCTTTCATGTGGCCAGCGCCGGCGCGCTGATGGTAGGCCAGGCCGGTTTTTGGCCCTGTACCCCCTACGGCTGCATGAAAATGCTGGAGCATATCGGCTACAAGCTGCGCGGCAAGCATGCGGTGGTGATTGGCCGCAGCAACATTGTCGGCAAACCAATGGCCTTGATGCTGTTACAACAAAATGCCACGGTGACGATTTGCCACAGTGGCACAAACAACTTAAAAGCGCTTACGCTGCAGGCCGATGTGGTGGTGGCCGCAGTAGGCAGGCAAAATTTGCTCACCGCCGACATGGTCAAGCCGGGCGCGGTGGTGATTGATGTCGGCATGAACCGCAATGCCGACGGCAAACTGTGCGGCGATGTGGACTTTGAGGGCGTCAGCGGGGTCGCTGGCTACATCACGCCGGTGCCCGGCGGTGTTGGCCCAATGACAATTACCATGCTGCTGGTGAACACGCTGCAAGCTGCCGAACGGCTTTGAGCATTATCAGTCGCCAGCCGTGGGCAACGCGAGTGTCGCGCCGGCAATGCACCAGGCGGTCAGCGCGGCGCACACCCATTGCCCTAGGTACATTGCACTGCCCAAACCGTGCCACAGCCGAAGGTCGCCGCTGGCTGCACGCGCTGCGGCAATGTTGGGCGAGACCGCGAACTCAACCAGCACCGTAAGCAACAACCCAAGCACTACGCTTTTGATAGCACTAGAGGATGTAAATACGACGGCTACACCCTGTTTTGGGTTAAAAATCATCAACAACAGCATCGTGCAAGCAATGCTGAGCCAGGTTTGGGCTGTGAATAACGTGGCGGCCATGGCACCCGCTGCTGCCGGGCTCCCCAAATGGGCAAACAACAGCGGAACAACCACAAAGCCGAGCCCCGTCAAACTGCCCCACCACAGCCCCGCCACCAGCACCCCCAAACGCAGTCTTATGGCAAGCGTCATGGCTGGCCTCAGATGTACATGACCGCGACGATTTCATACGACTTGACGCCACCGGGGGCTTGAACCTCTGCCGTGTCGCCTTCGTCTTTGCCAATCAGCGCGCGGGCAATCGGTGAGCCGATGTTGACGCGGCCAAACTTGATGTCGGCCTCGTCCTCACCGACGATTTGATAAGTCACCTTGTCGCCCGTGTCCACGTCTTCAAGTTCAATGGTCGAGCCAAACACCACTTTGCCGCCGGCGTCCATTTCAGACGGATCAATGATCTGGGCAACAGACAATTTGCCTTCAATTTCCTGAATGCGGCCTTCAATAAAGCCTTGGCGGTCCTTAGCGGCTTCGTACTCGGCGTTTTCGCTCAAGTCGCCCTGCGCGCGGGCCTCTGAAATTGCATTGATCACCCAGGGACGATCAACCGTTTTCAAGCGGTGCAGCTCGGCTTTGAGCTTTTCCGAGCCAATTTTAGTGATGGGAATAGTGGCCATAAAACAAGGTCTCCAAAATGCAAACCGCCGAGGCAATGGCCCCGGCGAATCAAACCACAATTATGCCAAGCTTACGCCAGGGCTCGACGGGGCAGCGGCCAAGGCGAGGTCGCAAGCCACCTGGGTTTGCGGGCTTACGGCGCGCAACTCCGGCCGACGCACCGCACACGCGGCAATGGCCACCGGGCAACGGGTACGAAAGCTGCAGCCCGACGGCGGATTGATCGGTGACGGCAAGTCGCCCTGCAAAATTTGCACTACTTTGCTGCGTTCAAGACGCGGCTCAGGTGTGGCAATAGCGCTGAGCAACGCCTGCGTGTAAGGGTGGCTGGGCGCGCGGTACAGCGCCTGCTTGTCCGCGAGCTCCGCTGCTCGGCCAAGGTACATCACCATGACGCGGTGGCTGATGTGCTTGACCACCGCCAGGTCGTGCGCAATGAACACCAGCGCCAGGCCCATTTCAGCCTGAAGTTCTTTGAGCAAATTAATGATCTGGGCCTGAATCGACACATCGAGCGCCGACACCGGCTCATCGCAAATGACCAGCTTGGGCTGCAGCACCAGCGCCCGCGCAATGCCAATACGCTGGCATTGGCCACCTGAAAATTCATGCGGATAGCGGCTGATTTGCGACTCCGTCAAACCCACACGCACCATCATGGCCCGCACCTTGCGCATGACTTGGGCCGCGTCCATGGCCGGGTAATGCGTGCGCAAGGGCTCGGCAATGATTTGCCCAATCGTCATGCGCGGATTCAGCGACGCCAGCGGGTCCTGAAAAATCATCTGTACGCTTTTGCGCAGGGTTTGCCAGTCAGCGCGCGCGGCACCCCGCATTTCCTGACCCTGCCACTTCACGCTGCCACCGGCAGCCGGCACCAAGTTGAGCAAGGCACGCGCTAGCGTGGATTTGCCGCAGCCGGACTCGCCCACCACCCCCAGGGTTTCACCCGGGTAAATGTCGAACGACACCCCATCAACAGCGCGCAAAATTTGCGGCGCGGCCCACGGCCAAGCTGACCGGTCAGCGACCGGAAAATACACCGCCAAGTCGCGAACCGACAGCAGTGGCTGAGCCGCAGGCGCTGCTCGGGGCGTGGTTGCTGGCCTGACCAAAGCGGTACTCATGGCGCCGCCTGTTCGAGCTGCTCGAGCACTTCAGCCGTCGGCCTGTGGCAGGCACGGTAGTTCAAAGTGGCAGCGCTGACATCAACCGGCAGCAGCAACGGGCGCACGTTACGGCACTGCGCGTCGGCAAGGCGGCAGCGCTCGCTAAATGGGCAGCCCGGTGGCAGGCGGGCCATGTTAGGCGGTGAACCGGCAATGGCTACCAGCGGTGTATCGGTCAGCTCCATTCGCGCAATCGCACCCAGCAAGCCGATGGTGTACGGGTGCGTCGGGCTGTAGAAAATCGCATCCGCACTGCCCTGCTCCATTATCCGGCCACCGTACAGCACGATAACGTCATCACACAAGCCCGCCACTACGCCTAGGTCGTGGGTAATCATGACGATAGCGGTGCCGTTGTCCCGCTGCAGCTCCCGCAACAGCGAAATGATTTGTGCCTGCACCGTCACGTCAAGCGCAGTCGTGGGCTCGTCAGCAATTAGGACGTCGGGCTTGCACAGCAAGGCAATGGCAATCATCACGCGCTGGCGCATACCGCCGGAAAATTCATGCGGGTACATCGCCATACGGCGTGCGGCATCCGGGATTTTCACCGCGTCAAGCGCTCTGAGCGCAGCGGCACGCGCTGACTGGCGAGTCATTCCCTGATGAAACTCCAGCACTTCGGTCAGTTGCCGCTCGATGCTCAAGTAGGGATTCAACGAGGTCATCGGGTCTTGAAAAATCATCGCCACTCGGTTGCCACGGATGTTGTTAAGCGCCGCCAACGGCATGGCCAATAAATCTTGACCGTCAAACAACACCTGACCACTGGCCTGCCCGTTTTTAGCCAGCAGACCCATCATCGCCAGCACTGCCTGGCTTTTGCCTGAACCGCTTTCACCCACGATGCCAAGGGTTTGGCCTCGTTCGAGCGAAAAGCTAATGTCATTGACCGCCGTGACCTGCGAGGTCGCCATTTGGAATTTCACACTGAGACTATTGACTTCGAGTAAAGGCATACGGCTCACCGATCTTTTGGATCGAGCGCATCGCGCAGCCCGTCACCAATAAAGTTAAAACAATACAGCGTTAAAGACAGCAAGGCGGCCGGAAACAGCAGCAACCACGGGGACACCTCCATCACCTTGGTGCCGTCCTCAATCAGCACACCCCAGCTGGTCATCGGCTCTTGAATGCCTAGGCCGAGAAAAGACAGCACCGACTCCGTCAAAATCACGCCCGGCACAGTAACGGTGGTGTAGACCACCACCACGCCCAGCAAGTTAGGCACGATGTGCGAGAAGATGATTCGTGCAGTGGACACGCCGGTCGCACGCGCCGCTTCGACATATTCGGCCGAGCGCAGCGACAGCGTCTGCCCGCGCACCACACGGGCCATGTCCATCCACGAAAACACGGTAATCGTCAGCACTACCAAGTAAAAGTCGCGGCCCAAAATGGTCACCAGCAAAATGGCAATCAACAGGTAAGGAATGGCGTACATCATGTCAACGACGCGCATCATCAGCGCGTCCACCTTGCCGCCCATAAAGCCGGCAACGGCTCCCCATGCAATGCCCAGCGTGACCGACGCCAGTGTGGCGAGTAACCCCACCGTTAGCGAAATACGCCCACCCACCAGGCTACGCACAAGCAAATCGCGCCCGGCATCGTCGGTGCCCCAAAAATGTGAATTTTTCAGGCTTGGCGGCAAACTCATGGCGTCCCAGTCTGCACTGTCAAACGCATACGGCAGCACCCAAGGGCCGACCACACAAGCCAGCGTCACCAGCACCAGCACCACAAGGCTGACCACAGCGGCCTTGTTACGCACAAATCGCCGGCGTGCGTCCGCCCACAAACTGTGGCCAACATCTGCCGCCACAGCACTTGAGCCCAGCGCGGGCTCGACTGCCGCGGTCGCTGCGGTGGTGAGCAGCG
>JAYULP010000013.1:0-2788 GCA_043763445.1 Polaromonas sp. | reverse complement strand
GTCGCCCTATCTGCGCACCTCGTCTACCAGTGCTCGGAACTCGTCAATATCTTCAAAGCTACGGTAGACGCTGGCAAACCTGACATAGGCGACTTTGTCGAGTTTTTTTAACTCACGCATGACCAGCTCACCAATATGGTTTGAGGCAATTTCTTTTAACCCCAAATTTAGCAACTTTTCTTCAATACGCTCGATGGCTGCGTCAACTTGCTCCATGCTTACTGGGCGCTTGCGAAGTGCCAAGCTCATCGAGCCTGAAATCTTGCTGCGCTTGTAGTCGACTCGACGGCCGTCTTTTTTGACGATAGTCGGAAAGGCAACGTCCGCACGTTCATAAGTAGTAAAACGCTTTTCGCACAAGGCGCATTGACGACGCCGCCGGATGAAGCCCGCATCTTCGGAGATGCGGGTTTCAATGACTTGAGTTTCAACGTGGCTGCAAAAAGGACACTTCATGCGCAAGCGACCATGCTGGAGTCGCGCTCAGCCGTATACCGGGAATCGGCTCGTCAGGGCATGAACCTTGGCGCGGACGGCCTCAATATTGGCAGCGTCACTTGGATTGTCCAGCACATCGGCAACCAAGTTGGCGGTCATGCGCGCCTCTTCGTCTTTAAAGCCGCGTGTGGTCAATGCCGGGGTGCCAATGCGAACGCCGCTGGTGACCATTGGTTTTTCAGGATCGTTAGGAATTGCGTTTTTGTTGATGGTCATGTGGGCGCTACCTAAGACAGCTTCTGCTTCTTTGCCCGTAATGCCTTTAGCTCGCAGGTCTACCAACATAACGTGGCTTTCGGTGCGACCACTCACGATACGCAAACCACGCTGGCTTAGCGTTTGCGCGATGATTTCAGCATTTCTTAACACCTGTTGCTGATAAGCTTTGAACTCTGGCGTCATGGCTTCTTTGAATGCAACGGCTTTTGCTGCAATCACATGCATCAAGGGCCCACCTTGTAGGCCCGGGAAAATGGCGCTGTTGATGGCTTTTTCGTGTTGCGCTTTCATTAAAATAATACCGCCACGCGGGCCGCGAAGGCTTTTGTGTGTTGTGGATGTCACTATGTCGGCGTGCGGCACGGGATTTGGATACACGCCAGCGACGACTAGACCTGAATAGTGAGCAATGTCCACCAAAAAAACAGCGCCAACATCCTTGGCTACTTTTGCGAAGCGCTCGAAATCAATACGGAGCGAATAAGCAGATGCGCCGGCAATAATCAGTTTAGGTCTTGCTTCATGGGCCTTGCGTTCCATTGCGTCATAGTCAATTTCTTCTTTCTCGTTCAACCCATAGCTCACCACATTGAACCATTTGCCGCTTATGTTTAGGGGCATGCCGTGGGTGAGGTGACCGCCTTCAGACAAGCTCATGCCCATGATGGTGTCTCCGGGCTTTAAAAATGCCAAAAACACGGCCTCGTTAGCTGAAGCGCCGCAATGTGGCTGCACATTCGCCGCCTCGGCACCAAACAGATGTTTTACGCGGTCAATAGCCAATTGTTCTGCTACATCGACATGCTCACAGCCACCGTAATAGCGGCGCCCGGGATAACCTTCTGCGTATTTATTCGTCAGTTGTGAGCCTTGCGCCGCCATCACGGCGGGTGAGGCATAGTTTTCGCTGGCGATCAGTTCAATGTGATGCTCTTGGCGCGCGTTTTCAGCCTCCATCGCCGCGAAAAGCTCTGGGTCACATTGTTCGATAAGAATTCTACGGTCGTACATGGCAGTCCTTTAAGACTTGAATCCTTGTCATTAATGAAACGAAACAAGGGCTGCCCAGGCGCACGGCTAAACACATCGGTCACACGACAAAATGCGGCGCGCTTCCCAGTGGTGTCCCACGTCAACTGTCCGGTTTGCGATGTAACCGTCAGCCTATCGCCAGTTGCGCACAAAAAGCAGTGTAGCTGACCAGCTAGTTGCCAGCGAATCTTATGGCTTTTACAAGTGCAGCCAAGCGGCCACTTGATCGTTAGACCTTTCTGTGGCGTTCTCGGCCGCGCGGTCGGTGGCCCTGCTCACCAAGTTGTCAAGGTACGTTTTAGGTGGCATCGGCAGGGAAACACCAACGGCTGCTCCGGGGTTTGCCAGAAGGCCATTTGGCAACGGTCGTCGGCCGGCCGCAACCGCCAATAGCCTGGCATGTTCAGCCATTACCTTTGCGGGGTAGCCACCGTCGTCTTCAAGATTTGCCGCACCCACATAAAACTTGAGCCCGCCAGCAACAGAGCCGGCGCGATGGATGCATTCTTGCAGTACTTTGACGCCCACCCGCAAGTTGGTCACTGGGTCAAAGGCGGCCATATGTCCCCCGAACTGCTCATATTTGTCCCGGTGAACCGCAGTCATGACTTGCATTAGCCCCTGAGCACCCACGGGGCTTTGCGCAAATGGGTTAAAGCCCGACTCGATTGCCATGATGGCGAGGATCAATGTGGGGTCCAGTTTGGCCTGCGTGCCGATTTCAAAGGCGCTACCAACCAACACGCTCAGTGGCTCCGGCGCAACGCCGTACTTTTTACTCAACCAAAATGCGATGGCGGCCTGCTGGCGGGGTAAATTTTTTGGATTTGCGGCGGTAGCCCGCTCGACGGCTGTGAGCTCGGTAAACCCGGCCGTCGCTTGCTGCCGTGCTTGAAGCCAAGCCATCAGCTGGATCTCGCCACTGGCGCGTAAGTCGGGCCGTGCCGCTAATGTGATGACAGAAAAAATCACGGCCAGCCCCAGCAGCGCAAAACCGTTGTGTGAAAGTTCAAAAAATCCTTGTGCAATGTTGCTAAAC
>JAYULP010000012.1:0-16622 GCA_043763445.1 Polaromonas sp. | reverse complement strand
GTTTAGCGACGTTGCCGTTGTGTCTGTTGCCTGTGATGCTATTTATTTAATAGCACTTGATGTTGGTTGCGCGCCTTTTTTCGACATAACCTGTCGCCGGCTCTGGTCTGGGCGCTCGGGCAGCAGGTGGCGCAGTCGCTGCAATTGAGCTCGCTCAGCTAATTGGTGCGGCCTCGTGAGGCGAGAAAAACTGCTTTTCTCGTTCGTGCTGAGCCTGTCGAAGGGGTTTTTTGGGCAGGCTTGTCGCTAAGCCGCACAATCAGGCGTGGAGATGTCATGACCTCAACGCACCACGGCCTGCTGGCTGCACCGCCCCCAGTTTTTACCACCTTCGCTGAGGTTGCCGCGCAGCCCCAAGCCTTTTTAGCGCAGCTGTTTGCAGTGGCGGTAGCACGCGCCCTGCCGCTGGCGAACATTGCCCGCTATTTGCCCCGCCCACCGACGCTGGCCAGCGGTGGTCGCACACTGGTTGTGGGGGCAGGTAAGGCGGCCGGGGCCATGGCGCAGGCGGTGGAGGCGTTGTGGCCTGCCGAGGCCGCGCTGAGCGGCCTGGTGGTCACCCGCTACCACCACACGCCACCCCGGCCAGCCGGGTTGGTGCAGCGCATTGAGGTGGCGCAGGCAGCCCATCCAGTGCCAGACGCGGCCGGCGAACAGGCGAGCGAGCGCATGCTGGCGATGGTGCGAGGCTTGACGGCGCACGATTTGGTGCTGTGTTTGATCTCCGGCGGCGGCTCCGCCCTGTTAACTCTACCGGCCGACGGCTTGAACTTGGCTGCCAAGCAGCGCATCAACAACGCGCTGTTGGCCAGTGGTGCCACCATTGCCGAGATGAACTGCGTGCGCAAGCACCTGTCGCGCATCAAGGGCGGGCGCCTGGCAGTAGCCTGCGCGCCGGCCCGGGTGGTCACGCTTGCCATCAGCGATGTGCCGGGCGACGATATCTCGACCATTGCCAGCGGCCCCACCGTGGCCGACGCCAGCACCTGCGCCCAAGCAGAGGCGGTTCTCAAGCGCTACGCCATCGAGCTGCCGGCGGCGGTACAGCGCCAACTGGCCAGTGGCGCGCTGCAAACCCCCAAGCCGGGCGAGCCCGCGTTTGCCGGCCACATCGCGCACTTGATTGCTACGCCCCAGCAAAGCCTTCAAGCTGCTGCACAAGCTGCACGCAACGCCGGGCTGGCCGCTTACATTCTGAGCGATGAAATGCAAGGCGAGTCGCGTGAGGCTGGCAAGGTTCACGCCGCGCTGGCGCGGGCTGTGGCATTGACGGGCCAGCCGTTTCAAAAGCCGTGCGTGATCCTCAGCGGCGGAGAAACCACCGTCACCCTTCGGCCACAACCCAGCGGCCGCCCGCGCGGTCGTGGCGGGCGTGCCGGGGAGTTTTGCCTGGGGCTGGCACTGGCGCTGCAAGGCCAGCCAGAGGTGTACGCTCTGGCTGCCGACACCGACGGCATTGACGGTGTTCAAGACAACGCCGGGGCCCAGGTAGGCCCGAACACGCTGCGGCGCGCGCAGGCCGCTGGCGTCAACCTGCTCGACCACTTGGACCGTAACGATGCTTATGGTTTTTTTGACGCGCTGGGTGATTTGGTGATCACCGGCCCGACCTACACCAACGTCAATGACTTTAGAGCGCTGTTGATTTTGTAGCTATCAGTTCCAAAGCTATTCGTCTGATAGCTATTAGTTTGATAGCTATTAGTTTTATAGCTATTGAGGCAATAAAAATAAGGGCTAAACATGCTTTGGTGCCGCTTTCACGTTTGTTTTTTGGCCAGTGCGGGCACCGTCAGCCGCTGACTGGCGGGCCACCGCGCGGTTTGCCGGTCTGGCCCGCCATAAGCTGCGCTGCCGGCCTAGCCGCCGCCGTCCATTGCGATGCCCGGGCTGATTTTGGCGGCTATGTGAACAACCACTTTGTGCCGACTTTTGCCGCTGGCGGTGCGACGGCCCCGCCAGCCTGCGCCGCTGGCGCACAACCGCCTTGGAGCCGAGTTTCACCGTCAACCGCACCCAAGCGGCATCTACCGACGCACCGCATGAGGCACCGCAGGAGTCACGGCAGGAGGTGTGTGCAAGGCTTGGGCCGCCTGGCCGCTGGCGCTTACCGCAAAGGCGCCAGAAAAAACGCATCCGGCAGCGACACCCCGGCGATGCCGTAGCGGCCCTCAGGCTCGCCGGCTGCTGGGCCAATAGGCACCAGCCCGGCGGGGCGGGCAGCGCCGGTGATCTCTTGCAGCGCATCGAGCAAAAACTTGTTGAGGTACAGCGGGCCGCTGGTTTTGAGCAACTCCTCGGGCTTGGCGGCGGCCAGGCGCAGCTTCAGCTCAGCTGTTAGAGCGTCTTTTTTATCGTCTAGCAGGCGGCTGAACTCTGCCGGGTCCACGCTGCCCAGATGAATCAACACCACTGGGATCGTCAGCTCGATTGGCACGGCAGGCACAGCGGCCACGGCAGGCTCGGCAGCGCCAGGTGAGTTCGCGCTGTAGCTGGGCGCGGCCTGCAGCGTGACCCGCAACACCGTGCCAAGCGGGTAAGTCGTGGTGTGCGGCGCCACTGCTGGTGCTGGCAGCGGCAGCGTTTGGGCCAGCATTGCACCGCCCGTTGTGGCCAGTTGGACGCCGGACTGAGGCGGTTTGAGCAGCGACAAGCTCAACCCACCGCCCGCCACAATCACCGCCACAATCAGCCAGAAATAAAGCGCATCAGGCGTGCCGGCGGAGTCGGTTGTCCGGCGAGTTGCAAGGCGGGTTGTCCGGCGTGCTTCAGGTGTCAATGGCTTTTGCGGCGGCCGGCTCGCGCTTGGCGAGACGGGCAGCGGCAAGGGCGGCCGCAACTGGACGTCGTAGGCTTGCCGCTGCTCGGCGTCAGACAGCACCAAATAAGCCTCGGTGAGCCGACTGGCATGTTGAGCAGCGGCTGGGTCGTCGGGGTTGCGGTCGGGGTGAAAGCGTTGAATCAGGCTTTTATACGCCGCCTTGACAACTTGTGGACTGGCTTTTGGGCTGACTTCCAGCACCTCGTAGTGGTTCATTGGCAGACTTTGTGCGCCCAGCGTGGGCGGTTGCATGCCGGCGCTGTCATGGCGCGCCCAGCTTGTTGAACACCGTCAGGCTCTGGTCGGCCTCGCGCAGCTCGAACTGGTTGGGCTGCAAACGCACCACCGCATTGACCTCCTGCCCTAGCGCGTTGGCGGCCCGGTGTGTCCAGGTGATTTTTTTGTCCTTGTAGTGCCACAACCCATACTGCAGCACGGCACCGTCGTCCTTTTTGATTTCCCACTCTCCGTTGTCATAAAGGTACAAGGGCGTCACCAGTTTGGATGACTGCCAAGCGCCCAGCAGCAACGCCCGCTGCTCGGCTTGACTGCCAGTGCAACCGGCCGCCGCCGCAACCAGCAAACAAGCCGCCGCCGACAGGCTGCAAAGCCGCGTTAAAAAAAGGCCCACCGCCCAGCGTGCAGCCGCTAAAACATCACGCATGATGCAAAGCCGTGATGTCTTAAACCCCCTGGAAATCCTAAACCCGTTAAACATTTAAGCCCTTCAACGCCCGAGTGCGTCGCGCCACTGCGCTTCTTGGCGCGCGATGCGGGCACGCTCTGCCGACTCAGCCGCTTCTTTTTTTTGCTCCAACCGGTTGGCTTTTTGCTCGTCATCGTGCCGGACCTGCTCGCGGGCTTGGTTTTCTGAATACCGTAAGTCACGGCTGACCTGATCGGCTCTGCGCTGCCCTTCTTCTTCAAATCGGCGTAAATCTTCAAGCTGTTTGGTTTTATCGCGCTCGATTTTGCGTGACTCCACCTCTTTTTTGCGCTGCTCAGCGTCAAGCAGCTCAGCCTCCGCAGCGCTGCGAGGACGCACGCCATGCGTCTGGTAGTAGTCTTGAATGACGGTCTTTTCACGCGCACTGTTACCGGCGTTGACAGCGGCATTGATCGCCCGGTGAGTAAACAGCTGTGTGGCCACTTGAATGAGCATCCAGGTGGCTACCGCCGCGCCGATCACCATGGCGAGCCGTTTGATGGCCGCCATGCTGTTGAGCTTGCCGTAGGCTGGCGCGGCAGCGCCCGGCACACGCCCGCCGTGGTCGTGCTGGGCATGGATGGCCAGTGCATCGGCGCGCAGTGCGACAGCCTCGGCACGCAGTGAGATGGCCTCGGCCCGAAGCGCTAGCGACGCGGTGTCTTCGCGCACTGAAGGCGCGGCGCTAGCAGCAAGCCCCAGAGCGCGTCCTGCGCTGAATTGTTCGTCGTAGACACCGCGAGAGCTCGGGCTGGCGATGGCCGCATAAGCGTTGTTGATCAGCTCCAGCCGGCGCTGGTAATCGGCGGGCTCGAACAAGCCGCGCTGGGTTTTAAGTCGCGTGACCAAGCTGTTGAAGTTATCGTCAATTTCTTGTGCGCTGGCGGTGGGCCGCACCGCCAGCGTGTCGTAGGCCGTTTTGTAGTTTGCTGTCACGTTGGCTCCTATGGTGGGGTGGGGTGGTGTAGTGTGGTGGTGCGGCAGCTGCCGGCATGCCACCCAATCGTAGCAACACTGAGATGTTGGAGACAACCGTTTTGGCGGCTTTGCAGGGTGCAGGCGTGGACGCTGTGCCACAAACGGTGGGAAAGCGAATATTGGCCCCAAGCGCGCAGGCGACGCGCAGCGCCGAGGTACAGCGCCAGTAACCGCGCCAGTAACCGCGCCAGTGTCACCACCAATGCTGCGTAGAATTTCCGCATGGCCGCTTTTTTCTCCTCTCAATGGCTCTGACGCCAGGCCGCGCCGCTGGCGTTGTTGTCAGTCGCTGGCTACCTGCCCACAATCCGCTGACTATTGCCTTTGCGGGTGCGGCGGCGCTGGCCGTCGCTATGGGCATAGGACGTTTTGCCTTCACACCGATCTTGCCGATGATGTTGGCCAACGGCGTGTTGGACTTGGCGCAGGCCAGCTTTTTGGCCAGTGCAAACTATTTGGGCTACCTGCTAGGCGCGCTGCTGTGTACCGTGCAGCCGCTGCTGTGGGCGCGTTGGCCCGGCTGGCCACGCTGGCAATTTGTCACCTTGATTCGCAGCGGCCTTGTAGCGACGGGCGCGCTAACCTTGGCGATGGCGTTGGACGTACCAGGGGCATGGGCCGGCTTGCGGTTTGCTGCAGGTGTTGCCAGCGCGGTGGTGTTTGTGTTTACCTCCGGGTGGTGCATGAGCCAGCTGGCACTGCGCGGCGCACCTGCGCTGGGCGGCTTGATTTATGTCGGGCCCGGCGCGGGCATTGTGGCTAGCGGCTTGCTGGCCGGTGGCATGGTGGGGCTGCACTGGCGGGCCGCCACTGCTTGGTGTGTGTTGGGTGTGCTGGCTTTCGTTTTGACGGCGCTTGTTTGGCGCTTGTTTGGCGCTGGCGGTGACCGGCTGGCCCCACCGGCTGCGCCCACACAGCCTGCGGGCCACACGCAGCTTGGCCGCTTTGCGCTGCCAGTGCTGGCTTTTGCCTACGGCTTGGCCGGTTTTGGCTACATTGTCAGCGCGACTTTTTTGCCAGTGATTGCGCGAGCAGCGTTGCCGGGCTCAGCTTGGTTGGACCTGTTTTGGCCCATGTTTGGCGCTGGCATCATGGCCGGCTCGGTGCTGGCTACCCGCATCCCCGCGCGGGTTGACCGCCGCTGGTTGCTGGCGGGCTGCTACCTCATGCAAGCCGCTGGGGTGGTGTGCAGCCTGCTGAGCCCAACGCTTGGCGGCTTTGCGGCAGGTAGCTTGCTGCTGGGCTTGCCGTTCACGGCGATTACTTTTTTTGCGATGCAAGAGGTGCGCCGGCTTCGCCCCGAGGCCGCCGCGAGCCTGATTGGTTTGCTGACAGCTTTTTATGGGGTGGGCCAAATTCTCGGCCCACCAATGGTGGCGGTGCTGATGCGCTACACGCCCAGCGCGGCGGCTGGCTTTAGTTGGTCGCTGCAGGTTGCAGCCTGTGCACTGCTGGTGGGCGCTGTCCTGTTTGTGGGTCTGGCCCGGGCCTACCCCCTGGCGGTGGGGAGCCGGTAAAATTGTCAAAGGCTCAACTCAGTGGTTGAGCCTCAAGCGCTGCCCCGGCGCGCCAATGTCGGCATCTGTGGGGCCATGTAGAGGACCACCATGCACAAAAACCTCGCCGCCGGCCGGCCGCCGGCTTGTTTCACGGCGCACCGTATGTTGAGCTGCAATGGCGCTGGCTGGGCGCTGCCATGAGCTACCAGGTCAAAGAGATTTTCTACACGCTGCAGGGCGAAGGAGCCAATGCGGGCCGCCCTGCGGTGTTCTGCCGTTTTGCTGGCTGCAACCTGTGGTCAGGCCGGGAGCAAGACCGGGCAACGGCTGTTTGCCAGTTTTGCGACACCGACTTTGTTGGCACTGATGGCAGCTTGGGTGGCAAATTTACCGACGCACAAGCGCTGGCCAGCCAAATTGCAGCGCTGTGGCCAACAGCCCATCGCGCAAATCGCTTTGTGGTGCTAACCGGTGGCGAGCCGCTGCTGCAGCTGGACGAGGCCTTGGTGGCCGCGTTGCATAACGAAGGGTTTTTTATTGCGCTAGAAACCAACGGCACGCTGGCAGCACCGGCCGGTATCGACTGGATCTGCGTCAGCCCCAAGGCCAACGCTGCGTGGGTGCAGCGCAGCGGCCATGAACTCAAAGTCGTCTGGCCACAGGCCGGCACCGACCTCGATGCGCTGGAGGCAGCGAACTTTACCCACCGCTACTTGCAGCCCATGGACAACCTTCTGCGCCGGCGCAACACTGAACTATGTATCGCTGTGTGTTTGCAGCGGCCCGCTTGGCGCCTGAGCCTGCAAACCCACAAAATTACCGGCATCCGCTGAAAGCCCCGTTTGATGAACTCCCTGCCCCTAGCTTTTGACATTAGCCAGACCTTTTTTTTCGATGCAGCCCACACCTTAGCCCGCGAGGTCGAGGCTGACAGCAGCCGCCGCATACATGGCCACACCTACCACGCTGAGGTGAGCCTGTCTGGTGCGCCCCGCGTGGCAACCGGTATGGTGGTGGACTTGAGTTTGGTGCGCCGCGCTATTGAGCACCTTCGCCCGCAGCTGGACCACCGGCTGTTAGACGAGGTGCCGGGCCTTGGCCCCGCGACGCTTGAGAACCTGTGTGCATTCATTTGGCGGGCGCTAGCGCCGGTGTTGCCCGGCCTGTGCGCAGTCAAAGTGTGGCGTGTCGGCATGGGCGACAGTTGCACGCTGCGGGTGGCACCAGCGCAGTCGTGTTGACTATGAAGTCGGCTCGGCGGGGCGAAAAAAACCAGCGTGGCTGGCCGCTCCGGGCGGGTGGAAGGGTTTTTTGCAGCGCAGGGCGAACGGGCGGCCAACACTTCAGCCGGCCTGACCAACAAGGCCGGCGTATGGCCGGCCAGCGGTGTGCTGCCTGCTGCCTGCTGCCTGCTGCGTAAAGCGCGCCTAGCCCGGTTCAGGCAGATTTTTAGCTCGATTTTGATCAAATCAGCTACTTGCCCCCTTGTTTGCTTGCTGGGTAGCTATTGATTTAATAGTAACTTCAGGGCTGCTGACTTGTGGGCAAGCCGGTGTCCCTACAATCAAAAAAACCCCAGAAAGTTCACCTGATGAGCATCAAAAGCGACAAATGGATACGCCGCATGGCAGAGTCCACCGGCATGATTGAGCCGTTTGAGCCTGGCCAGATTCGCCAGCGCGAGGTCGGCGGCGTTAGCCAAAAAATCATCAGCTACGGCACCAGCAGTTACGGCTACGACATTCGCTGCGCCCCTGAGTTCAAGGTGTTCACTAATATTCACAGCACTGTGGTGGACCCGAAGAATTTTGACGAAAAGAGCTTTGTTGACTTTCGCGGCGACAGCTGCATCATTCCGCCCAACAGCTTTGCGTTGGCCCGCACGCTGGAGTACTTTCGTATTCCGCGCAACGTGCTGACCATTTGCCTAGGTAAAAGCACTTATGCGCGCTGCGGCATTATTGTCAATGTCACCCCATTTGAGCCCGAGTGGGAGGGCTACGTCACGTTGGAGTTCAGCAACACCACACCGCTGCCGGCCAAAATCTATGCGGGCGAAGGGTGCGCGCAAGTGTTGTTTTTTGAAAGCGACAAAGACGACGTCTGCGAGACCTCGTACAAAGACCGGGGCGGAAAATACCAAGGGCAGGTGGGTGTCACTTTGCCCCGAACTTGAGGCCTGATATGAACGACGATATTCGCTGCTGCGGCACTGGCACCTGCCTGATCAATGCCGAAGGCCTGTGCTGGTGCGGCCAGCAGTGGGACGGACAAAAAATGGGCTTTCCGGCGCCTGCTGGCAAGCCAGCAGCGCCCACTCCCCCGCCGGCAGATACCGACAGCGACTAACACCGCCGCAGCGCGGCTGGCGCGGCGGCCTACAGCCAGTCGCGCCGCGCGCTGAAGCCAACATCCTTGGCCGGCTCTACGATTTGGGCACCGGCAGGCTGCCAAAGCCGGTGTCGTTGCCAAGAAAGTCGGGTCATGTCAGTTGTTGCTTTGCCTGCGCCGCACCACAAGGCTCACCTTGCCGTAGGGCTGGTTGCGGGCTTGGGGCTGGTGGCTATCGCGGGCTTGACGGTTGCACTGGTTTGGGTTTTGCAGGGGCATATGCAGCAGGCACAGACGCTACAGGCGCAGTGGGCGAGCCCGCCGCGCACGTCGTTAGCGGCCACTTCCGCCCGACGACCAGCGCAGCTCGCCCGCGTGCAAGCCGCCACTAACGGGGTAAGCCCGACGCCAGTGGCGGTGCAATAAGTAGGCGCGGCTCGGCGTGCCTTACTTCAAGCGCGCTGCACCTATTGCCGCTTGCAAAATCACCCGCAGCGCCCGCACGGTGGTGCTCAGCGGCAGGCAGGGCGAGCCTTGCGACGGCAGGCAAGGAACATGCACAAAGCCACCGCGCGCACCTGCATGCGCGGGCACGCTGGCCAACACCTGCATGAGTGTGTAGAAAACGTGGTTACAAACGAAGGCACCAGCGCTGTCCGACAGCTCGGCCGGCAGGCGTTGGCCGTGCAGCGCGCGCAGCAGCGTGTGTACTGGCAGGGTGCTGAAATAAGCCGCTGGCCCGCCCGGGTCTACTGCAAGCTCACGCGGCTGCTGGCCCGCGTTGTCAGGCATGTGCGCCACGGTGCGGTTGACCGCCACGCGTTCGAGCGAAATCCCCGAGCGGCCGCCGGCCTGTCCAACGCACACCACCAGGGCCGGTCGGTGCGCGTCGAGCAAGCGCCGCAGCTGGGCGCTAGCCTGCGCAAACACCGTCGGCAATTGTTCGGCGCGCACCCGGTGGCCGGCCACGACGCTGCCGTTGAATGCCTGCACCGCCAGCCAGCTGGCGTTTACCGGCTCGGGCGCCAGGCGGTCGGCACCAAAGGCATCAAAGCCAGTCAATAAAACAGTGGGCTCAAGCGTCGATGGTCTGGGGGTCGGTCGCATTACAAACAGGCAAAGCGCACAGCCTATCATCACGCCAGCATCACACGCAGGGAGCGCAACATGAAATGGGAAGGAAACCGCGAATCCGACAATGTGCAAGACCGGCGCGGCGATGGCGGCGGTGGGTTTAGCGTCGGCGGGCGCAGCGCAGGCATTGGCACGATTGTGGTGGCGCTGTTAGGCGGCTGGGTTTTCGGCGTTAATCCGCTGACAATTTTGAACATGCTCAGTGGCGGCGGCGCGCCAAGCGCCCAAGTGCAGGCGCCGCAAGCGTCGCCCCAGCGCCGCCCCGCCGACGACCGCTTGCACCGCTTTGTAGCCACCGTGCTGGCGGACACTGAGGACGTCTGGAGAGATGTTTTTGCCAAAGCCGGCGGCACCTACAAGGAGCCGCACCTGGTGCTGTTTAAGGGCCAAATTGGCACCGGCGGTTGCGGCATAGGCCAGTCGGCCATGGGTCCTTTTTATTGCCCGGCTGACCAAAAAGTCTACATTGACCTGCGTTTTTATGAAACGCTGACCAAGCGCCTTGGCGCTCCCGGTGACTTTGCGCAGGCTTACGTCGTGGCGCATGAAGTCGGCCACCATGTGCAAAACCTGCTCGGTATCAGCGCCAAAATGGACCAAATGCGCGGCCGGGTAAGCAAAGCCCAGTACAACGCGCTCAGCGTGCGCTTGGAGTTGCAGGCCGACTGCTTTGCCGGGCTGTGGGCTAACCATGCGCAAACCTCGCGTCAAATTCTGGAGAACGGCGATGTGCAAGAAGCCATGAACGCCGCCGCCAAAATTGGGGACGATGCGCTGCAACGCGCTGGCGGCGGGGCCGTGGTTCCCGAGAGTTTTACCCATGGCACCAGCGCGCAGCGCCAGCGCTGGTTTGACACTGGGCTGCGGGCCGGCACGGTTAAGGCGTGCGACACCTTCAGCATACGAAATTTATGATTTATAAGCCAAAACAGACTGTAGCCCTTATATTTGCTTTCTATGTAGCTATAAAAAGTAGAGCAAAATAAAACAGGTGTGCTGGGCGGTAAACACCGCCGGCGCGCTGCAGTAGCTTGAAGTGCGACAATTCAGGGCTACATGACCTCTTCTTTCTCCAATCTTTCCCTCGCTCCCCAGCTCGCACGCGCCGTTGCTGAAATGGGCTACGAAACCATGACGCCGATTCAAGAGCAGGCCATCCCGGTGGTGCTGCAAGGCAAAGACGTGATGGGTGCAGCCCAGACGGGTACTGGCAAAACGGCCGCTTTCTCGTTGCCGCTTTTGCAGCGCATGATGAAGCATGAAAACGCCTCAACCTCCCCGGCACGCCATCCGGTGCGGGCGCTGGTGTTGCTGCCAACGCGCGAGTTGGCTGACCAGGTTGCCCAACAAGTCAAGCTCTACGCCAAGTACACCAACTTGCGCAGCATGGTGGTGTTTGGCGGCATGGACATGAAGCCGCAAACCGCCGAGCTGAAAAAAGGCGTGGAGGTACTGGTAGCCACACCGGGTCGCTTGTTGGACCACATCGAAGCCAAAAATGCGGTGCTCAACCAAGTCGAGTATGTGGTGCTCGACGAGGCGGACCGCATGCTGGACATCGGCTTTTTGCCAGACCTGCAGCGCATCTTGAGTTATTTGCCCAAGCAGCGCATCACACTGTTGTTTTCAGCGACGTTTTCGCCCGAGATCAAGCGCCTCGCGGCCAGCTACCTGCAAGACCCGGTGACGATTGAAGTGGCACGCTCGAACGCCACCGCCTCGACAGTTGAGCAGCATTTCTACAGCGTCGGCGCAGACGACAAGCGCCGCGCACTGCACCAGATACTTAAAAGCCGAGGCATGAAGCAAGCGTTTGTCTTCGTTAACAGCAAACTCGGCTGTGCCCGCCTGGCGCGCTCGCTTGAGCGCGAAGGCTTGAAAACGACGGCTTTGCACGGCGACAAAAGCCAAGACGAGCGGCTCAAAGCGCTAGAAGCCTTCAAAAGCGGCGAAGTCGATTTGCTGGTGTGTACCGATGTTGCTGCGCGCGGCCTGGACATCAAAGACGTGCCGGCGGTTTTTAACTTCGACGTGCCATTCAATGCCGAAGACTATGTGCATCGCATTGGGCGCACCGGACGCGCCGGTGCGTCCGGCTTGGCGGTGAGTTTTGTCGCCAGCAGCGACCAGCGACTGGTAGCGGACATTGAAAAGCTCATCAAAACCAAAATCGAGCTGGAGCCGATGGAGTTTGACGAAGACCAGCCGCGCACGGCAGAAAAGTTTGGCGAGCAAGGCCGTATCAATGACGGTCGCCGCATGTACCGTGAGCTAGGCGAGCCTAGCGAGCCGCTCCAGCCCCGGCGCAGCGCCCCGCCGCGTGAAGGCTCGGCACACGCCGAGCGGCGTGAGCCTGCTCCGCGTCGCTACATGCAAGCGCCGCGTGACCCGTTTTTTGACCGGCCCTACGAGCCGGCCAACGCGGCAGCGCAGCCCGCCTGGGAGCCAGCAGCTACGACCAGCGTGGCGCGCAATGGTGTGTCAGCCAACATTAAAACGCGTAAAAAAGTCGCGGCACTGTTCAAAACCAGCGCGTAATGGCGCTGGCGCACGCCTGCAGTACATGTCCTGCATCTGTTTTGCGCGTGTTCTAGGCGTGTTTTGAATGTTTTTTTAACGTTTTTTAACGTGTCCTGTGGGCGTCCTGCACATGTTGACCTACAGCCGGCGTCGCACTGGCCCTTCGCTCCGTCAGCCGGTTGTTTTGTAGCATCTGGGCATGCGTTTTATCCCACCCGTTGCCGCGCCTGAACCAGCCCCAGCTACCGCCTCAAAACGCCCATTGCCCCTGAAGGCTGCGGCGCCCACCAGCGGCTGGCGCGGGGCACTGCAGCGCTTTTTCAGGCCGGTTTACCGTCCAGTCTGGCGCGCTGTCAGGCAGTGGCTTGATGCTGACGGTTTGCGCATGAGTGCGGCCATGTCGTTTTATGGCCTGTTGAGCTTGGCACCGCTGCTGGTGCTGCTGGTCGCGGCACTGGGATGGTGGCTGGACCGCACTTACGTCGAAGTCAGCCTGATTGCGCAAATTCGCAGCGTGGTGGGCGCACAAGGCGCGCTGCTGCTGCAGCAAGTCATCAACAGCGCCAAAGAGCCAAGTGAGGGCATCACCGCGTCGCTGCTGGCCTTTGCGTTGCTGCTGTCAGGCGCTACCGGCGTGTTTGCAGAGCTGCAAGACGCGTTTGAGCGCTTATGGCGCACTGGCAGCGCCCCGCCTGTTCGCCAAAAATGGTGGCGCGGTGCGGCACTGCGGTTGCGGGGTGTGGCCTATATTTTGGCTTTTGGATTTTTGCTGCTGGTGTCGTTGTCGGTGTCGGCTGTTCTAGCGGTGGCCGCCCGCTGGGCTGGCAGTTATTTACCGGTCAAGGCGCTGGGCTTGGTGACCAACGAGGTCGTGTCGTTTGCATTTTGTACCGGCTTGTTCGTAGCCCTCATGCGGCTGAGCGCCGCAGGCCAGCCGCCGCTGCGCTTTTTGGTGATGGGCGCTGTGGTGGGTGCGGTGCTGTTCGCCGCTGGCAAGCAGCTCATGGCCTTGTATTTGTCGACCGCCGCTGTGGTGTCCGCTTACGGTGCAGCGGGCTCCTTGGTCGTGCTGCTGATGTGGATTTACTTTTCATCGGCCGTGTTGCTGCTCGCTGCCAGCGTGGCCAAGTCGCTTGCCGACGAAGCCGCAGTGCGGGCGCACCTGCCAGTGGCAGACGCGGGCGATGCGCCTAAAAACGCTGCGCTTGGCAGCAGGGCGTGCTGATCAATTCAAACTCACCGGCCGCACCGTGCAAGCGGGCGGCGGTCAAGCTGCCACCCCAAACGCAACCGGTGTCCAGCGCCAGCGTGCCGTTATGCAGGGCTATGGTTTCCGGCTTGCGGTGTTTGGACAGTGTGGACCAGTGGCCAAAAGCGATCGGTGTGCCCCGGGTTTGTCGGCCTGGCGCGTCAAACCATGGCATCAAGCCAGCAGGCGCGCCGTCAGCGCTGTCGCTGCGGGTCAGTTCCATGGCCCCTTGCGGGGAACAAAACCTCAAGCGCGTCAAGGCGTTGACAATCACGCGCAACCGGTCCGCACCGGTCAGCTCGTCGTGCCACTGCACCGGTGTGTCGCCATACATCGCCAGTAAAAATGCACGCAGGCCGTCGCTGCGAAGCACGTCCTGCACCTCGCTAGCCAGCAGCAGGGTTTGCGCCGTGCTCCAGCCCGGCAATACGCCGGCGTGCACCATCAACCAGCCGTGCGCATGCAAAGCCATGACGCGCTGGCGCAGCCAGTTCATCAGCGCTGGCGCATCAGGCGCTGCCAATACGCTTTGGGCGGTGTCGCGCCGCCCTGGCAAGCGCACGCCTTGCCACAAGGCCAAAAGATGCAGGTCGTGGTTGCCCAACAAACACTGCGCCGCGTCGCCCAGCCCGGCTAAATGGCGCAGCACGCCCAGCGAGTCCGGCCCGCGATTGACCAGGTCGCCCAAGCAATACAGCGTGTCTCGGCTGGCCGAAAAATCAATTTTCTCCAACAGTCGGCGCAAAGGCGTGTAGCAGCCTTGCAGGTCGCCAATCAAGTAAAGTGACATGCGCTGCATTTTGCCCGCTTACCTGCGATGTACTGACCGATGGACCTTTTGCTAATTGCTTTTTTAACTGTGCTTAATGGCTTGTTTGCGATGTCAGAAATGGCACTGGCTTCGAGCCGCAAGGCCCGATTAACTGCAATGGCTGAGGGCGGCGACAAGGGCGCTCAAAGCGCCTTGGGCCTGCTTGACAAGCCCACACAGTTTTTGTCGTCAGTGCAAGTCGGTATCACGTCGATTGGTATGCTCAACGGCATCATTGGCGAGGCGGCGTTCAGCGGCGCTTTGTCCAGCTGGATACAACGCTTTTCGGTAGGGCCGCGCGTTGCCGAGTTCTCCGCAACCGCCTTGGTTGTGACAATAATTACGTTTGTGACCATCGTGTTCGGTGAACTGGTGCCCAAACGCATCGCACAGCTGCACCCCGAGGCCACTGCGCGGCTCATTTCCCGGCCCATGCTGTGGGTAGCTTCAGCGGCGAAGCCGTTTGTCGCGCTGCTGTCCATCAGCACGCAGGCGGTGCTAAAACTCTTGCGTATCGACACCACTGCAGGCCGAGGCGTAACCGAGGAAGAAATTGCCGCCAGTCTGGAAGAAGGCGTTGACGCGGGCTTGATCGAGCAGCATGAGCACCAGATGGTGCAAAACGTCTTTTTACTTGACAACCGCTTGCTAACGTCACTGATGCTTCCGCGCTCAGACATTGAGTGGCTGGATGCGGCTGACACGGTCGAGCAAGCCATTGTCAAGGCTGCCACCACGGCACATTCCTGGTACCCGGTAGCAAGAGGCTCACTGGACGACGTGGTGGGCGTGGTCAATGTAGCCACCCTCCTGGCACTGGGCCGAGGGCCCGAATTGCAGGCAGCGGGTGGGCCCACCGCACCGCCGCCCGGCACGGTGCGGTCCGAGCGAATTGATGCTTACACGGTGCCAGCGGTGTTTGTGCCCGAAACACTCACTGGAATGGAGCTGCTTGAGCAGTTTCGAGCCCGCTCCACACGTATCGTGTTTGTGGTGGACGAGTACGGTGTGGTACAGGGGCTGATGACGCCGATGGACATGCTCGAAGCCATCACCGGTGAGCTGCAGCCCGGCGCCCAAGTAGATGCGTGGGCCACCCAGCGCACCGACGGCAGCTGGCTAATAGACGGCGTAATGCCTGTTGCTGAGCTCAAGGCCCGACTGGATATTAAAGAGTTGCCAGAAGAAAGCAAAGGCCGCTACAACACGGTTGCGGGCTTGCTGCAAACCGTCTCAGGCCGGCTGCTTAAAACAGCAGACACAGTGAGCTGCGCCGGCTGGAAGTTTGAAGTGGTGGACCTAGACGGCAAACGCATTGACAAAGTGGTTGCCCACCATGTTCACAGCACACCCCGCCCGGTGTGAAGCGCGAGTCGGCGCGTTGCTTTGCACAATGCCCGCAGGCGCAGCGCCGATGAGCAACTCCTGCCCAGCAACCGAGCAGCGCGTGCTGCAGCGCCCAGCAGCTTGGTTTGAGTTAGCTGTGAAAGCGCACAAAAAAGTCAGCGAAACGCCAGCAGCATTGCCGCCCCAATGCGGCATCGACTTTTCGCGGGGGCGACACGGGCACTGTTGACTGAGCCCAGCGAAATGTGCACTCTCGCGGGGCTCTGCGGTGGCTTGTCGCTACATTGCGGTGACTCGCCGCTCGGGCTGAGCTTTGTCGCCGCCTATTGAGCACAAAAACCCCTTCGACAAGCGCAAGGCGAACGAAAAAACTAGCGTGGGCGCTTGAAAGCGTGAAGTCAGGTTGGACCAATGCAAGCAACATAATTACCAAACCACTTGGCGCGTAATTCTTCGCCTATTGGTGCTCGCGGGCGTGGTGCGCCTTTGCACTGGCGCAAGCTTTCACCCGTTGCCCAGGCTAGCCCGCAGCCAGTTCGAGACTGCGCTGGCAGTAGCCCTGTACGCGGCGCTGCAATCGGTGCTGACTAGGGCAAAACACTTGCTGCTCGCTGCCAATTCCAACCGGGCAATTGGCTTTTTGTGGCGTCTGGCTGCAATTGCGCATCTGCAAAGAGTGCTTTTTTATGGCGTCTATTTTTGCGTGATCGCGGCGACCACGGCGCAACTGCACCCGCTGTTTGCGTTGAGCAATCTGTAGACGGCTAGAAATCGACCTATTGAGCTAACGCAGGGGAAAGTGCGCTTGCTGCACGGGCGACGGCGCAAAGCGGCTCGAAGTGAGTTGCCCTCACGCTGAAATTGGATTCACCACCGGGCAAGAGCACATCGCGTATTTCATCTGGCACGCAGGCAGCGACTAAACCACATCGCGGCCCGGTTCGGGTTGGCCGACCTTCCCTGATGATTTCGGTAAATACAGCTGCGGAGTTGACGCATGGGTGAATATCGCAGCGGCAGGCGTGGCAGCAAGAGCACCACCAACGATATGCACGCCTTAGACCTTCGCAAGATTCAGCGTGCTGGGTTGCTGGCGCCGGGCCGGCCCTTCGGCTGGCAGTGGCCGCGGCGCGGCAATGTGATTGCATCCATCAATCTGCACGCCGACTACGACGCGCCTCTTTCCAAGCTGACGCTGGACTACCGCACTCGTTCCCGCGGCGGGG
>JAYULP010000011.1:0-1014 GCA_043763445.1 Polaromonas sp. | reverse complement strand
CACCAGCAGGCTTTATGTGCGCGTCGATCATGGCAAATCGTATACCTTGTATGGCGATTACACCACGCAACAACAAGCCGATGATGCCAGAAAACTTGGTCAGTACAACCGTAGCTTAAACGGCATTAAGAGCCATTATGAAGAGGGCAATGTGCGCGGCAACGTGTTTGCCAGCCACGATAGTTCGCGTCAAGTGGTTGAGGAAATTCCAGCGCGCGGCGTTTCTGGCCCTTACGTACTTAAAATTTCGCAAATTGTAGAAAACAGTGAGAAAGTTGAAATTTTACTGTGCGACCGTGACCAGCCAAGTGTGATTTTAAGCACTACGCCACAAAGCCGTTTTTCTGATTATGAAATTGAAACCTTGACTGGCCGCATCCTGTTTAAAGCGCCAATCCCAAGCATAGATGCCAATTTGAACCCAATTTCTATCCGCATTACTTACGAGGTAGATCAAGGCGGTCAGGAGTTCTGGGTGGCGGGCGTTGACGGTCAAGTAAAACTCAATGAAACGGTTGAAGTGGGCGGCGCTTATGTGAAAGACAACAACCCGCAAGATAGCCAAGATTTAGCCAGCGCAAATGTAACCGTTAAATTAACTCAAGAAACCAAAGTCATTGCCGAAGTGGCGCAGTTGAACAAAGACAGCACGGGCAAAGGCAATGCCGAACGCATCGAACTGAAGCACGACAGTAAAAACTTGCAAGCCAATGTGTTTGCAGGAAAAACCGATGTGGGCTTTGATAACCCAGCTTCTGTACTCAACAAAGGGCGTAGCGAAGCAGGCGCTAAAGCCAGCTATAAGCTGACTGACCTGCTGACGCTCATAACCAAAGTTAGAACAAAGCCTATCAAAACAACATCGAACCCTAATGGATATTCACCACAAGATGCATCACTAATATTAAAGGAGAGGATGAAACAATCAATAGTGACGATGAATATCTCTATCGTCATGATATCAATAGACTGTATTTAGCGATGACAATTTGCATCTCCAATGAAATCCAATTT
>JAYULP010000010.1:0-1024 GCA_043763445.1 Polaromonas sp. | reverse complement strand
ATCAGCTGGTGGGAAGCTGACGCTTGGTGCCGTTGGGCAGGGCGGCGCTTACCGGCCGAGGTGGAGTGGGAAGTCGCTGCCAGCACCGCCGCACGGCGTGGCTTTCGGTGGGGCGATGTGTGGGAGTGGACCGGCACCACCTTTAACCCCTATCCTGGGTTCTCGCCTCATCCCTATGTTGAGTATTCGCAGCCCTGGTTTGGCAACCACAAGGTGCTGCGCGGCGGCTCATTCGCCACCCGCGCCCGGATGAAGCACCCGAAGTACCGCAACTTCTACCGGCCTGAGCGCGACGATGTATTTTGCGGCTTCAGGTCATGTGCGCTATAAAATAAATAGCACCACAGGGTTTAAACACAACGGCAAGAAGCTGATTTGGCATAAAAGTCAACTTTTTGGGTTGTTCGACGCTTGCCTGGCGCTGGTTGGCGATGCGTCTGTGCTGTTCGGCGTTGCGCCAGTGCTTTGGCGGCGGAACTGCTGCATTTTCAAAGTGCTGTTGCCCGGCTGACGCTGAACTCGCCGGCCGGCGGCACGGCAGTGTTTGGCTGGGGCTATTTCGGTGAGGACTAATGCAAGCCGGTTGTGCCGCTTAGCCGTTTAGCGGCCACCCCGCTCGACAAAGAGCAAAAAATTGACGGCAGCAGCACGCTGGCGGCTCATGCACCGAATGCTGCTACAGCGCCTGCTGAGTGGGCTCAATAAAGTGTCAAGTTTCCGTTCGCTTTGGGATTGCTGCAGGGTTGTTTGTGTCCGCCTCGCAAAAGCAAATAAAAAACTATTCCCACCCGGCCATCCCAATATGGCGGAGCTGCATGGCTTTGACTGAGCGGTAGCGACGCAACTTGGGATGGCCTGCCTAGTGCCTAGTGCCTGCGGCTTGGTGCCCAGTGCCTAGTGCCTGGTGCTTTTTGCTTTTCGCCTGTACCACCGTTGCTGGCAGAAAAGCAAAACTGCAAACCGTCGGGAGTTCAGCGCAGTCCCCCGGTTTGCCTGCAAGGCGCTACAGCTTGGTGAAAATAAA
>JAYULP010000009.1:0-2820 GCA_043763445.1 Polaromonas sp. | reverse complement strand
TTGGGCATTTACCCGCGCCACACGCCGCTGATCACCCGCATCAAGCCGGGGGCTGTGCGTATCGAGAAGGCTGACGGCACGGAGGAGTTTGTGTTTGTCGCGGGCGGTTTGCTTGAAGTACAACCGCATTGCGTGACCGTACTTAGCGACACCGCGATTCGCGGTAAGGACCTAGACGAAGCAAAAGCTTCAGCTGCCAAGGCCGCGGCGCAAGTGGCGTTGAAAAATGCCAAGTCAGACATCGACATTGCGATGGCACAGTCCGAGTTGGCGGTCATGGCGGCGCAAATTGCGGCGCTTCGCAAGTACCGGATGAAGAAGTAACTCGGCTTGCCGATGAGTGACGACGCTGCCCAATTGCAGCGATACTTAAAAGCCCTCGCCGTAAGTCAAGGGCTTTTTTTATGGCCCTCCTTTTTTAGTCCTACTTCTGCAGCCACTCGGCGCGCCCCATGCCTAAAACCGACCTGATCGTTGCCCGCCCTGAAGGGCTGTACTGCGCAGCGGGTGATTTTTATATTGACCCTTGGCGCCCGGTAGACAACGCGGTTATCACGCACGGACATTCCGACCATGCCCGCAGCGGGCACACCCGCTACCTTGCACACACAGCGAGCGAAGGCACGCTGCGCAGCCGGCTTGGCGCGCACATCGCGCTGCAAACGCTGCCTTACGGCGAGGTAATCGTTCGTAATGGCGTGAGGGTCTCGCTGCATCCCGCCGGCCATGTGCTGGGTTCAGCGCAAGTCAGAGTCGAGCACCACGGTGAGGTTTGGGTGGCCTCGGGCGACTATAAAACCGAAGCAGACGGCACCTGTACGCCGTTCGAGCCAGTGCCTTGCCACACCTTTATCACCGAGTCCACTTTTGGCTTGCCGTTCTACCGCTGGCCGACGCAAGCGCAGCTGTTTGCGGACATCAACCAATGGTGGCGCACCAACGCGTCGGCGGGCCAGGCATCGGTGCTTTTTTGTTACTCGTTCGGCAAGGCGCAGCGGCTGCTCAGCGGCGTTGACGCCAGCATCGGCCCGCTGATCGTGCATGGTGCGGTTGAGCCCCTCAACCGGGTGTACCGGGCGGCGGGGGTCGCGTTGCCGCCGACGCTGCAGGTCGGTGATGGGCTGACGCCGGCCTTGATCAGCCAGTCTTTGGTATTGGCGCCGCCATCGGCTTCGGGCTCGCCCTGGATGAAGCGCTTTGGCAGCTATTGCGACGCCTTTGCCAGCGGTTGGATGCTGCTGCGCGGGGCACGTCGCCGGCGTGGGGTAGACCGGGGTTTTGTTATGTCTGACCACGCGGACTGGCCCGGCTTGCAATCTGCCATTAAAGGCACCGGTGCCGAGCGTGTGTTTGTCACCCATGGTAGCGCCGCAGTCATGGTGCGCTGGCTGATTGAAAACGGCTTGGATGCCCAGAGTTTCAAAACCGAATACGGCGACGACGACGCGCTTGACAGCGTGCAGCGTGTTGCCACCACGCCAGGCCTTGGCACACCAGCGGCGCCCAGCGCTGATGGACTGGCCAACGCGGCATGAAGGCCTTTGCCGCGCTGTACCGTGCGCTGGACGACAGCACCAGTAGCCTGGCCAAGCGGGCGGCGTTGCAAGGGTATTTGGCGGCGGCTGATCCGGCCGATGCAGCCTGGGCCGTGTATTTTCTTGCGGGCGGCAAGCCGCGCCAGTTGGTGCCGACTAGGGTGCTCAAGCAACTCGCGCGTCAAGCGTCTGGTTTGCCTGAGTGGCTGTTCGATGAAAGTTACGATGCAGTAGGAGACTTGGCCGAAACGATTTCGTTGCTGTTGCCCGCGCCGACGTCGGCCCATGACCTCGGCCTGAGCGCTTGGGTGGAGCAGCGCTTGCTGCCGCTGCGCGGACAGCCGCTGGAGTTGCTGGCTGACACTCTGCGCTTGCAATGGCAGCAGCTGCAGGCGGATGAGCGGTTGGTGTACTTCAAATTGATGACCGGGAGTTTTCGTGTTGGGGTCTCGCGTTTGCAGGTCACTCAGGCGCTGGCCGCTGTCAGCGCGCTGGACGCCAAGCGCATTGCCCAGCGGCTGATGGGCTACACCCATATTGCCGCCCGACCGTCAGCGGCTGATTTTCTGGCGCTGGTTGCCCCCGAAGCTGCCAACGAAGGCAACCAGCGCACCAGTGGCTTGCCGTACCCCTTTTTTTTGGCGCATGCTTTGGCCCTGCCGGTCGATGCGTTTGAGGCCACACTGGGTCCGCCCGCCGACTGGCTGGTGGAGTGGAAGTGGGACGGTATCCGGGCTCAGCTGGTCAAACGCGCTGGCCAGGTATGGCTTTGGTCGCGCGGCGAGGAGTTAGTCACCGACCGGTTTCCCGAGCTGCAGCAGCTGGGGCAGGCGCTGCCGGACGGCACCGTGCTTGACGGTGAGCTTGTGGTGTGGCGGCACAGCACAGCACAGCCCAACGGCCAGGTTCAGCCGTTTGCTGACCTGCAAAAACGCATTGGTCGTAAAACACTTGGCGCTAAGCTGCTCAAGGACATACCGGTGGTGCTCCTGGCCTACGACCTGCTGCAATGGTGCGGCAATGACCTGCGGCAGCAGCCGCTGTGTGAGCGCCGTGTGTTGCTCGATGCGCTGCTGGCGCAACTACCGCACCCGGCTTTAAAGCGCAGCGAGCAGCTCCACGCTGACAGCTGGCCGGCGTTGGCCGCCCTGCGCGAGACCGCGCGGGCGCGCGGCGTCGAGGGCTTGATGCTCAAGGCCCGCCAGGCCCAGTACGGCACCGGCCGCACCAAAGACGTGGGCGTGTGGTGGAAGTGGAAAATCGCCCCGCTGAGCATCGACGCGGT
>JAYULP010000008.1:0-1030 GCA_043763445.1 Polaromonas sp. | reverse complement strand
AATGTTTGATCATTGCGCGTACTGGCATAGCCGCAGCATCGCCTAGCGCGCAAATAGTACGACCCTGAATGTTCTCAGCAATCGAATTGAGCATGTCTAAATCCGAAGTGCAACCGTTTCCTGCATAAATACGATCCACGACTCGCCATAACCAACCAGTACCTTCCCTGCAGGGTGTACATTGACCACACGACTCATGCATATAGAAATAAGACAGGCGCCTCAACGATTCCACCATACACCGACTGTCGTCCATCACAATCACTGCACCAGAGCCGAGCATGGACCCTGCCTTGGCAAGTGAGTCGTAATCCATGGTGCAGTCCATCATGATTGAAGCCGGCAAAATCGGCGATGACGACCCACCAGGAATAACTGCTTTTAGGGTACGTCCAGCTCGTACGCCTCCAGCGAGTTCAAGTAATTTTAAAAAAGGTGTACCCATCGGAACTTCATAATTGCCTGGTAGCTCAACATCACCAGACACCGAATAAATTTTTGTACCGCCGTTATTTAATTTCCCACACTCCAAATAAGCCTGGCTACCGTTTCGGATAATCCAAGGTACCGCAGCAAGTGTTTCAGTATTATTTATAGTTGTCGGCTTACCGTAAAGTCCAAAACTAGCCGGAAAAGGAGGTTTAAATCGAGGCTGCCCTTTTTTACCTTCAAGCGACTCTAGTAAAGCGGTTTCTTCACCACAAATATATGCACCGAAACCATGAACTGCATGTAACTCGAAGTTGAAACTACTCCCCAGAATTTGATCACCTAATAGTCCAGCCGAACGAGCCTCCATCAACGCCTCTTCAAAGCGCTGATAGGTTGCAAAAATTTCACCATGAATATAGTTATAGCCTACCGAAATACCCATTGCGTATGCTGCTATCAACATACCTTCAATTACGCTGTGAGGGTTATACTGCATGATGTCCCGGTCTTTACAAGTCCCCGGCTCACCCTCATCCGAATTACATACCAAATATTTTTGACCCACAAACTGCCTCGGCATGAAGCTCCATTTCAAGCC
>JAYULP010000007.1:0-1031 GCA_043763445.1 Polaromonas sp. | reverse complement strand
TGAAAGGTGCAAATTTTTTCGACCTTGCAACGTGTCCTGCGGCCGGGTTTGTCGGCGAAAAGTTAACATTGGACAGCGACAAGACCGCCGAAGTGGTGGGCAATATCACTATTCGCGGGAAAACCCATCCCGCTGCGCTTAAAACGTCCCACAACGGCTGTGAAAATCTCTGCCTGCAGCAACAAGTGTGCGGTGGCGACTTTGAAACTACGCTCAAGTGCAGAGCTTTGAGTGTTAATTGCGGGCTTGTAGACCAAATTTACCTCGGACAACCTCAAGATGATCACTCAGGCTCAAGCCGTTTGCCAGTGGCAGGCATGTCAGCGCTTGCTGTTGTACCCCGGCCAATAGGCCTGCACACATTGGCCAAAGCGGCGAGCATCAGCTGTACAACATGCGGCCTTGCTGGCTTTCTAAAACGCATTGTTTCAGTAACGAAGGTCTACCGGCACCCTTGATGCGCGCCCCAGCTCTAGCCGTCAGCGCTGTACTTGAGCTAGCAGCGTCTGAGCGTCGCTGACTTCGAGCTTGCCAGCATCCTCAACATTCAGTGCCGCTACTTTGCCGTCCTTGACCAGCATAGAGTAGCGGTTGCTGCGCAACCCCATACCGCGCGCACTAAGGTCGAGTGTCAGCCCAGTTGCTTGCGCAAAAGCAGCACTGCCATCGGCCAACATACGCACCTTACCGGCGGTTTTTTGCTCACGCGCCCAAGCACCCATCACGAAAGCGTCGTTCACGCTGACACACCAGATCTCGTCCACACCTGCGGCTTTGAATTGCGTAAAGTGATCAATATAGCCCGGCACATGCTGGGCTGAACAGGTTGGTGTAAAAGCGCCGGGCAACGCAAACAATGCGATTGTTTTACCCGCAGTCGCTGCCACAACATCTACCGCATTGGGGCCGAGACTGCAGCCGTTGCCTTGAACTTCAGAAAACTCCATCAGGATGCTCGCAGGAAGCGTGTCGCCGACTTTAATCATGAAATACTCCATTGAAAATTAGGTTCGCTCAATACAGGCGGGGTA
>JAYULP010000006.1:0-1032 GCA_043763445.1 Polaromonas sp. | reverse complement strand
AAAACGCCACCACCTCGTCCAGTGCTTCAGCGCTCAAGTCGGTGGGTTTGACCGGGTTTTTCGCTTTGTAGCCCAGTTTGGCTGCCAGCACCGTGAAGCCCTGGGCGGGCAGGGCGCGGCTGACCAGGTCCAGCTCGGCTGGCTCGGTCAGGAACAGCGTTGTGCCTTCTTCTTCGCCGGGCTCTAGGTCTTGTGCGCCGGCTTCAATCGCGGCGGTGTCGGCATCAGCACCGGGCGCGGTGGGTTCGGCCTCAATCATGCCCAGATGGTCAAAGTCCCAGGCTACTGAGCCTGACGTACCCAGCTGGCCTTTGCGAAACAGCACCCGCATCTCGGATGCGGCGCGGTTGACGTTGTCGGTCAGGCACTCCACCATCACCGGCACGCGGTGCGGCGCGTAGCCCTCATAGATCACATGCTCGAAGTGGACTGCCTCGCCTGTCAAGCCCGCGCCCTTTTTGATCGCCCGGTCCAGCGTTTCCTTGGGCATGGACACCTTGCGCGCCTGCTCCACCACCAGCCGCAGCCGCGCGTTGGACGCCGGGTCGGCCCCGCTGCGCGCTGCGATCATGATGTCTTTGGCCAGTTTGCCAAACATCCGCCCCTTGGCGTTGGCCGCCAGTTCCTTGCCTTTTGCTTTCCATTGCGCGCCCATGCTGTGCTTCTTTCGGTCGTGGTCGATGTGAATGTGTCAGAAGATCGCTAGCTTACACAGGTAGCTGCGGGCTCCACCTAAGGCAAGGACTTGCAAGAAACGCTTTTTCAACGCGCACAGGCTTGTACAACCATCAGTTTGCTTTATCAGCCTTGAAAAGCAAAACGTCGATTCAGGCCATGAAAGACGGGCGCAAAACCCACCTCCACCTGTTTCATCCGAAACCTTATCATCGCGCGGGAGGCGACAAATCACACACTGACTGCGTGTATTGCCCGTGGCGGCGAGGCCGAACCGCAATGGGTTAAAAGTTTCTGCGCGGCGACGGAGGCGGCTCAAAAATCCACTCCAGAGACCGCCGCCTATAAAAATAATCA
>JAYULP010000005.1:0-2839 GCA_043763445.1 Polaromonas sp. | reverse complement strand
AATGCTTTTTCGCAAAAAGCAAGCGCTGGCAAAAAGTAAAGCCGCTTGGCGTAAAACCGCTTTGCTGGCCAAGTCTGGGGCTGAGAATATTTGCAGCCCTTGCCCCAGCTGCCCTCAAGGCTTGCTTTGGTGGAGCATTGAGCTGAAAAACGGTTTGCTCGACGCCGAACGCACCGTGGTGAAAACGGCCCATCACGCGGGTGGCAAACCACGGCGGCTAGCCGGTGTTGAAGCGGCCCGTCACGGCGGCATCGGGCAGGTGCTGACGTGAGTCACACCGTGGCGACGGTATGTCCACTGTGCCACGCCAACGGCGGCGTGGTGATTTTTCACAATGACCAGTTACGCGTCATCCAGGTTGATGAGGCCGATGAGCCCGGTTTTGCGGCTTTCTACCGCGTCGTCTGGCAGACCCATGTGGCGGAATTGTCAGAGCTGACGCCGGCGCAGCGCCACATTTGCATTAGCGCGGTGGTGGCTCTCGAGCAGGCCTTGCGCGATGAGCTGCAGCCGACCAAAATCAATCTAGCGGCCCTCGGTAACATGGTGCCGCACCTGCATTGGCATGTGGTGGCACGCTTTGACTGGGACAGCCATTTTCCTGCACCTATCTGGGCAGCCGCCCGGCGCCCGGTAGACGCCCAGCGCCTAGCGGCTGTGCGGGCCAAAAATAAGCAGGTACACCTCGCTATTGTAAAAAACATAGCAGCTCAGGCAGTAAATGCAAGGGCTGTAGGCTCGTTTGAATTCAAAGAAAGCATCTGATGGCTGGTTTGACCCCTGACTCTCCTACGCCAACGGCGCTAACGGTGCACAGCCAGTCGCGCGTTCTTGAAGTGGCGTTTTCGGATGGCGCGCTGTTTAAAATTCCGTTTGAGCTGATGCGTGTGTTCTCGCCCTCGGCGGAAGTTCAGGGCCACGGCCCCGGGCAAGACGTACTTCAAACCGGCAAGCGCGAGGTTGGCCTGCAAAACCTCGAGCCTGTCGGCAACTACGCGGTCAAGCCGGTGTTTACCGACGGTCACGAAAGCGGCATTTTTTCTTGGGACTACCTGTATTTTTTGGGCTCTGAGCAAAGCCGCTTGTGGGATGACTACACCCAGCGGCTGCAAGCCGCAGGCGCAACGCGCGACACGCCCATGGTGGCCTCCGGCGGGCACGGCTGCAGCAGCCATTGACCACTTCGAGCCAAATACCCTAGGTCGAGCAAGGCTCCAGTCCAGACGCCGTGCACCATTGCATTAGTATCCTTGTATGAGTAATACCCATTTCGGTTTTGAGTCCGTTCAAGAGCGCGACAAAGCGCGCCGTGTGCGCGGCGTGTTTGACTCGGTTGCGTCCAAATACGATGTGATGAATGACCTAATGTCCCTTGGTCTTCATCGGCTTTGGAAGGCCTACACCGTGCAGGTGGCCAATGTCAAAGAGGGCCAGCAGGTGCTCGATATTGCCGGCGGCACCGGCGACTTGGCGCTGGCGTTCGCACCCAAAGTGGGTACCACCGGCCAAGTGTTTCACACCGACATTAACGAGGCCATGCTGCGCGCAGGGCGCAATCGCTTGCTCGACGCGGGCGTCAATGTTCCTACGCTGGTGTGCGATGCGGAGCATTTGCCGTTTGCCGATGGTACTTTTGACATCGCCACGGTTGCATTCGGGCTGCGCAATATGACGCACAAAGACGCCGCGCTGCTTGAGATGAGCCGTGTACTCAAACCGGGCGGCAAGCTGCTGGTGCTGGAGTTCTCCAAAGTTGCCAAGCCATTGGAAAAAGTCTACGACTGGTACTCGTTCAAAGTGTTGCCCAGGTTAGGCAAACTCGTAGCCAATGACGACACCAGCTACCAGTACCTGGCGGAGTCGATTCGGATGCACCCTAGCCAGCAGGAACTCAAAACCATGATGCACAAAGCCGGCTTTGGTCATGTGGACTATCACAACATGGCCAGCGGTGTAGTCGCACTTCATGTTGGAATCAAATGTTAGTTGAGGTTGTATGAGGTGCCGTGACATTGCCCAGCGCCGCCCAGCGTTGGTCAATGTCGGGATGTGCTGCAGCTTAGAGCTTCAGGTCGCTGGTGTTGTGTTGAATACAGGCCTTTTTTTGGTGCTTGCCACCGCAACAGCTTTGCTGAGCCATTTTTCGTAACAAAGGAGACATCATGAAAATCTGGTCCATTATTTTTTCTGCCTTGCTGGCAGTCACGCTTACATTTAGCGCCATTGACGCTGAGGCCAAACGCCTGGGCGGCGGTGGCTCGGTTGGCAAACAGTCGTCCAACGTCACCCAACGCAGCACGGCGCCTGCTAACAATACTGCTGCGGCCCCAGCGCGGCCCGGCGCGCCGGCGGCAACCCCGGCGGTTGCGCCTAAAAGGCCTTGGGGCGCCATGTTGGGCGGTCTGGCTGCTGGTCTTGGGCTGGCGTGGCTAGCGTCATCCCTTGGATTAGGCGGTGCCTTTAGCCAAATCATCATGTTTGCGCTGCTCGCGCTAGTCGTGATGCTGGTCGTTGGGTTCGTGGTGCGTAAGCTCAAAGGCGGTAGCGCAAACAGCGGCATTGGCGGCCGTCGTGTCGGCGCGCCATTTGCACTTCAGGGCGCGGGCGCGCCAGCGCCAGACAGCGCTGTAACGCCCCGTAACTACAAGCCAGAAAATGTCGGCAACGACGCATCGGCCCGGCCTTGGGAGCGCGGCACCATGGCGGCGGCCGGCAGCGCCGGGGGCTCCTTGATCGGCTCTGGCTTGGCCGGCAGTCAATCATGGGGTGTTCCCGCTGACTTTGATGCCCACGGGTTTCTCAACGCCTGTAAGAGCAACTTCACCGCCTTGCAAGACGC
>JAYULP010000004.1:0-1041 GCA_043763445.1 Polaromonas sp. | reverse complement strand
CCTTCGCCAAGGCCTACTCCGGCTTGACGGATGTGGAAATGGTGAAGGTTGACGCAGTGATTCGGCGAACCACGCTCGAGAGCTTTGGCCCGGTACGCAGCGTGACGCCCACACTGGTGTTTGAGCTTGGCTTTGAAGGCATTGCCCGCAGCCCGCGTCACAAAAGTGGTATCGCTGTGCGGTTTGCGCGCATGCTGCGGTGGCGCACCGACAAGCCGGTAGCCGAGGCCGACAGCTTGCAGACGCTGCAAGTGCTACTGGCGCCGCTGGCCGTATGAAGCCGACGGCGAAATCGCTTGCGAAACCCACGCTAGACGGCTGGTTTGCTGCGCGCGACTGGCAGCCTTTTGCGTTTCAAAAAGCGGTTTGGGCAGCGGTGGCACGCGGCGAATCGGGGCTGCTGCATGCCACCACCGGAGCCGGCAAGACCTATGCCGTCTGGCTAGCCGCTTTGCGGTCTTTTAGTACGCTAGCCGTGACGAAAAAACCTTCTTTAGCTACTAAAAATATAGCATCTGATGGTCAGGTACAGGCGCAACCGTTGACCGTACTGTGGATCACTCCGATGCGCGCACTGGCCTTTGACACGGTGCGGGCGCTGCAAGCGCCAGTCGATGCGCTGGCCGGCCAGCCGGGTTTGCGGCGGTGGACCGTTGGCCTGCGCACCGGCGACACCAGCAGCACGCAGCGCAGTGCGCAGGCGCGCCATTGGCCGTCGGTGCTGGTGACTACGCCGGAAAGCTTGTCGGTAATGTTGGCCCGCGCCGATGTGCAGCAAACGCTGTCGTCCGTGCGCCTGGTGGTGGTTGACGAATGGCACGAACTGCTGGGCAACAAGCGCGGCGTGCAAACCCAGCTGGCGCTGGCCCGACTGAGGGCGTGGCGCTCCAAGGCTTCACTGACCGGCAGCGCCCAGCCGAAAAGCGCAGCGGCACTGTGTGTTTGGGGCATGTCGGCCACGCTGGGCAACCTTGATGAGGCGATGTACACCTTGCTGGGCTCAGCAGCAGGCCAACTCGTGCAGGGCGCCACACCGAAAAA
>JAYULP010000003.1:0-1042 GCA_043763445.1 Polaromonas sp. | reverse complement strand
GTAGCTCGCCAACCCTTGAGGCGCAGAAAAAGTCGCTAACTGAAACACCGCCGACATCATGCGTATTGAAACGCACAGTGCACTTGTTGTAGCTCACGGCCAAATCGGGGTGATGGTCTTGGGCATTGGCAATGAAAGCTACCGCATTCACAAACGCTATGGTCTCGTAGAAATTTTTAAAGGCAAATGCTTTTTCAAGCGCACCGTCGATCAGGCGCCAGCCAGCCGCGTTGTGTGCGTTCAGCTGGCTGAGTTGCGTCACGAGCTCTGTGGCGGTCAAGGCGCGCCGGTTGTTGTGGACGGGGTGTCTCATACGGCGGCAAGTTCAGGAAAAAGTGCCACACGAGCCAGGCGCTCAGAGGCAGGTGGGTGGGAGTAGTAAAACTTTACAAACACGGGATCAGGTGTGAGGGTGCTGGCGTTGTCTTGATACAGCTTGAGCAGGGCGCTCGCCAGATCCTTTGCGTCGGTTTGCGCGACAGCGTAGGCGTCGGCTTCAAACTCGTGTTGGCGCGAAATGTGTGCAAACAACGGTGCCATAAAAAAGCTGAACAACGGCGTTACCAGCAAAAAAAGTAGTAACGCTAATGCTTCGTTGCCACCAGTCAGGCTAGGACGAACTCCCAAACCAGTGTAAAACCAGGTTTGTGAGGACAGCCAGCCCAGCAGTGCGAACCCAAGCAAACTCATGGCGAACATACCGGCAATTCGTTTGACGATGTGTTTGTGCTTAAAGTGGCCAAGCTCATGAGCCAGTACTGCGTCGACTTCGGCGGCGGTGAGCCGTTGGAGCAGTGTGTCGTAGAACACAACCCGTTTTGAGGCACCAAAACCGGTGAAATAGGCGTTGCCGTGCGCTGAGCGTTTGCTGCCGTCCATCACGAACAGGCCTTTGGCAGCAAAGCCGCAACGTGCCATTAAAGCGCTTACGCGCAGAGCAAGTGACGCGTCCTCAATAGGCTTGAATTTGTTGAACAACGGCGCGATCACAGCGGGGTACAGCACCAGCACCAGTAGGTTAAATACCGTCCAGACACACCAC
>JAYULP010000002.1:0-7095 GCA_043763445.1 Polaromonas sp. | reverse complement strand
CGCCGCGCAAACGGTGTCAGCCGCTGCTGGGCGCGTCACCAGTGCCGGGCCCTGCAAGCAAAAAAAACACCTGTACTGACACTTCTTTAATTTTTTTGCCCCCGACTCATGGATTTACTGACACCGCCTCCTGATGCTTTGACAATGCCTGCGCCAGCTAACGAAGACTCACTTGCCGCTTACGCCCAGCGTGCTTACTTGGCCTACGCTGTGAGCGTGGTCAAGGGCCGTGCGTTGCCTGACGTCTGCGACGGTCAAAAACCGGTGCAGCGCCGCATTTTGTACAGCATGTCCCGCATGGGTTTGGGCTTTGGCGGGGCCAATGGCGCTACCGGTGCCAAGCCGGTGAAAAGCGCCCGAGTCGTGGGCGATGTGCTGGGCCGGTTTCACCCGCATGGCGATCAATCGGCGTATGACGCGCTAGTGCGCATGGCGCAAGACTTCTCGCAGCGCTATCCGCTGGTCGATGGGCAAGGCAATTTTGGCAGCCGCGACGGTGACGGTGCAGCGGCTATGCGCTACACCGAAGCCCGGCTGTCGCGCATCACCAGTTTGCTGATGGACGAAATTGACGACGGTACGGTGGATTTTGTTGACAACTACGACGGCTCGACCCAAGAGCCGCGCCAGTTGCCTGCGCGCTTGCCGTTTACCTTGCTCAATGGCGCCAGCGGCATTGCGGTGGGGCTGGCGACTGAAATTCCCAGTCACAATCTGCGGGAAATTGCCGACGCTTGCATTGCGTTGATTAAAACGCCCACGCTCAGTGACCAAGAGCTCTACGCCTTGGTAGCGGGCCCTGACTACCCGGGTGGGGGGCAAATCATCTCGACTGCAGCGGACATTGCCGCGGCCTACACCACCGGTCGGGGCTCACTGAAGGTACGCGCACGCTGGAAGATTGAGGCGCTCGCGCGCGGCCAGTGGCAGTTGGTGGTGCAAGAGCTGCCGCCTGGCGTCAGCACTCAGCGGGTGCTCGAAGAAATCGAAGAAACCACCAACCCTAAGGTCAAAGCCGGCAAGAAAGTGCTGACCCAGGACCAAGTGCAGCTCAAACAAACGGTGTTAGCGGTGCTTGACGTGGTGCGCGATGAGTCCAGCAAAGACGCGGCGGTGCGCTTGGTGCTGGAGCCCAAAACCAGCCGCACCAGTCAGCAAGAGCTGATCACCACCTTGCTGGCACACACCAGTCTGGAGACATCCTCGCCCATCAACATGACCATGGTGGGCCTTGACGGGCGGCCGATGCAAAAGTCACTGCGGCAAATGCTGCTGGAATGGCTTGAGTTCCGTCAAATCACGGTGCAGCGCCGCTCGCAGCATCGGCTGGACAAAGTGCTGGACCGTATTCATATTTTGCAAGGGCGCCAGCGGGTGTTGCTCAATATCGACGAGGTGATCGCTATCATCCGCCAGGCCGACGAGCCCAAGGCAGCGCTGATCGCGCGCTTGCAGCTCAGCGACCAGCAGGCGGAAGATATTTTGGAGATTCGCCTTCGCCAATTGGCGCGACTGGAGGCCTTGCGGATCGAGCAGGAGCTTAAAACGCTCCAGGACGAGCAGACCCGGCTGGAAGAAGTCTTGGCTAATCCGGCGTCTTTGCGCCGGTTGCTGATCAAGGAAATTGAGGCCGATGCCAAGCAGTTCGCTGACCCACGGCGAACCTTGATTCAAGCCGAGAAAAAAGCCGTACTGGACGTCAAGGTACTCGACGAGCCGGTCACGGTAGTGGTCAGCAGCAAGGGCTGGGTGCGGGCGCGCAGCGGCCACGGACACGAGCCCGGCAGCTTTGCCTTCAAGTCCGGTGACGAGCTCTACCGCACATTTGAATGCCGCACGGTGGACACGCTGCTGGCATTCGGCTCGAACGGCCGCGTGTATTCTGTGCCGGTAGTCTTGTTGCCGGGCGCACGCGGCGACGGGCAGCCCATGACCAGCCTGATTGAGTTGGAGCCCGGCACGCAAACCTTGCATTACTTTGCCGGCCCGGCCTCGGCTGTGCTGCTGCTCAGCAGCAGTGGCGGCTACGGGTTTTTGGCATCGGTTGAGGCTATGAGTTCGCGCCACAAGGCGGGTAAAGCATTTGTAGCTTGTGCCGTGGGCGAGTCGCTGTGTTGCCCATCCCATGTCTCAGGCGGCAGCGGCAGCCGCACCGTACTGCCGGCAACCCATGTGGCGTGCGCGTCAACAGGCGGCAGAATCTTGACCTTTGAGATCACCGACTTGAAGATGCAAGCAGGCGGCGGGCGCGGCCTTGTGCTGCTGGACCTTGAGGACAAGGACACGCTGGCCGGAGCCGCTGCCTACAGCCGCAGCATCAAAATCGAAGGCCTTGGCCGGGGCGGTAAGCCGCGCGGGGAAACACTGGAAATTCGCAGCTTGAATAACGCCAGGGCTGTGCGGGGGCGCAAAGGCAAAGCGGCTGAGCTGGGCTTTAAGCCCGCAAGTATCAGCCGCGCGGACTGAAAACTAGCTCAACACCGTTCAACATTCGACAATTTTTGGGTGTTTTCAGGTTCAAGCCGTTATATTTAGTTCCTTGAGTGCTACTTAAACAGTAGCACTCAGGGTTGGAGCGTAGTTCAGGCGACTTCGGCAATCAGTTCAATTTCAACGCACGCACCCAGCGGGATTTGCGCCACACCAAAAGCCGAGCGGGCATGTTGGCCCGCGTCGCCAAACACCGCCAGCAGCAGCTCACTGGCGCCATTGGTGACCAGGTGGTGTTCGGTGAAGTCCGGGCTGGAGTTAACTAGGCTCATTACCTTAACAATGCGTTTGATGCGGCTAAGGTCGCCAACGGCCGCCTGCAAAGTGCCCATCAGGTCAATGGCAATGGCACGCGCCGCGCTTTTGCCTTCTTCAGTGCTCATCGTTTTGCCGAGCTGGCCGACGACGACAGCGCCATCTTTTTTCGCCAGGTGGCCGCTCAAAAACAGCAGCTGGCCGGTTTGTACGAAGGGCAGGTAAGCCGCTGCAGGCGCACTGACAGCGGGTAGGGTGATGTTCAGCGCTTTGAGCTTGTCTGCAATGGTCTGTGAGGTGGCGTGTGAGGTGGTCTGGGCAGTGGTGTGTGCAGCAGTGGTCATGGACGGTCCTAAAAAGCAGTTTGAGGGATGTTTTTGAGTTAGTTAGGGCTAAGGCCCTTGTATTTGTTGCTTTGACAGCTATGAAAATTATAGCTTTTCATCGCCTCGCCAGCACGCTGCTCACCGGCTCGACCGTCACCGCCACGTCCAAAATATGCCGGGCTCCGCCGCGAATGACACCGCGCATCGGCGAGACATCCAGAAAGTCTCGTCCGGTGGCCAGCGTGACATAGTCCTCGCCTGGCGCACGGTTGTTGGTGGGGTCAAAGTCCATCCACTGGCCGGCAGCGCTTTGCTCACCTGGGCAGTACACCGAGGCCCACGCATGTGAGGCGTCGCAGCCAATCAATCGGGCTTGCCCAGGTGGCGGGTCGGTCAGCATGTAGCCACTGACATAACGCGCTGGCAGGCCAACGGCACGGCAGCAGGCCACCATGATGTGGGCAAAATCTTGGCAAACGCCTTTGCCCTGGCGCAAGGCGTCAAGCGCTGGCGTGTTGACATGGGTGCTGTCACTGTCGTAAGTCATGGTGTCGTGAATACGCGTCATCAGTGCCAGCGCCGCCTCACGCAGCGGGCGTCCCACCACAAAACAAGGTCGTGCAAACTCGACAAACGCTTCGTTGCGCGGAATATAGGGTGAGGCAAACAAAAATTCTGAGGCACTGTCATAGGCTGCGCCAGCGCGGTAGCGAAACAGCTCGCGTACCGCATCCCAGCTCGGGCTGCTCAGGTTGTTGGTCCTAAGCTCGGGTCGGTGAGTGTCAACTTCGCTGTCGGCGGTAACTGTTAGGCGGTCATGGGCCGCTTGCAGTGAAAAATAGGTGCGTACATTGCCCCAGCTGTCAGTGCACTCATGACGCCGAATCGGCGCGGGCCGGATGTCCAGAGCGTAATGCCGCAGGGTTTGCCCGTTGCCGCTGGCAGGCTTGAGCACAACTACATGGTGCGCGTTTTCGACCGCAGGCGAGTAGCGGTAGCTGGTTTCATGAACGATGTGCAGCAGCACCGTCAGGCTCCCACACTGCGACTGGCGCTGCCAGCATGGCTGAAGTACTGGCGGCTTAGCGTGTTGGACAGCGCCAGAGCCTCTTGGCTGCAGGCCAGCAGCAAAGCGCTGATACGCTCGCAGCGCAGTGCGCGGTCGGCTTTGCTGGCCTGCTCAGCAGCGCCCAGCGCAGGCACTGGATGCGCCGCCTTGACCGGTGCCCGCCACAGGCTGTCCAAGCTCCAGAGCTCTGCTTCGGGCAGTGTAGCGAGCATGTCGCTGGCGCAGCCAGCGGTGCTCGCCGCTAGCTTGCTCAGGCGGCTGCGCAAGGTGTGCAGTGTCCAGCCTAACGAGCGAGGGTTGTCGCGGTCCAGCATCAGCAGGTCCAGCAGTGCGGTTACCTCGCGGCGCTGCTGGTACTGTGCGTTAAAGGTGATGGTGCTGTCAAACAGCGCCAAAAGCGCCGCAAAACCGCCTTCGTCAAACACCGCACCGGTCTGAAAGCCACGGCGTAGCGCTGCTGCCAGCATCTGTAGCCGCTCAATCAGCCGACCGGCACTGAGCAGCCGCCAGCCGTCGTCGCGTGTCATGCGGTCAGTTTGTGCGCCGGTCATCGCGGCCAAGTAGCCGCTGACGACCTCAAGCGCTTTGAGCGCCTCGACCGACGAGTAGTTCGGCGCAGCAGTAGGGCTGTCGGCTGCCCCGTCGGGCGGCTGGCTGTCTGGTTTGTCGCTGGGCGGGCCAAAGGCGTGGCTGTGGGCGAAAAAACTGGCTTCTGTGCGCACGATGATCTGCCACTGGTCTTGCGACAAGCGCTCCCGTACCGCCGACGCTGCGCTTTTGAGTGCGCTTAGATTAAAGCCGACGCTGGCCGCTTGGCTCGTGTCGGCCAGGTTGGCAATAAGGGCGCGCTCAAACACTCTTTTGGCATGGGTAGCGGGCGGCACGCTGTCGATAACAAGCGCATTGCCCACCGCCATCCGGCTAAGCCAGCTCAACAATGGTCGGGAGTTCTGGTTTTCGCCGCCCAGGCATTGCAGCGTCAGCCGGGCCAAACGCACTGCGTTTTCAGCCCGCTCGGTGTAGCGGCCCAGCCAGAACAGATTTTCAGCCGCGCGGCTAGTCACTGGCCGTCGCTGCAAGGGCTGGTCTGTGAGCGCAAACGCTGGTTGCGGCGCTAGGCCGTCGGTGGTGTGCAGCGCTTTTGCTGGAGCTGCCGCCGCTGGCTCGTCGCGCAGCACCCACACATCAGCGCTGCTACCGCCATGCTGCATGGACGCGATGTGTTCGTTGTCGCCCGCTAACCGCGTCAGCCCGCCGGGCAACACGCGCCAAGCGCCTTGGCCATCGGCTACGGCAAATACACGCAGCATGGCCGAGCGTGGCTCTAAGCGCTCGCCAGTCCAAGTGGGCGTTTGCGACAACGGCTGATAGGCCTGAACTGTGTAGGCTTCGCCGCGCCGCAAAATTCGGCCTGCCCATTCGTCCAGCGCACGCTGGCTTAAATTGCGCCCCATCACATAGGCCATGTCCGTGCCGGGGTAAGTGGGTTTGATGACGCACTGCCGCAATTGGCTCAGCGCATCGCGCATCACCGCCTGCTCGCCGCACCACCAGGTAGGCAGCGACGGCAGGGCCAGCGTTTGGCCTAAAAGGTGGCGTGACAGCGCGGGTAAAAAGCCTTGTATCGCAGTTGACTCTAAAAAAGCCGACCCCGGCGAATTCGCCACAATCACATTGCCCGCCCGAATAGCCTGCAGCAGCCCTGGCACGCCCAGTGTGGAGTCGGCGCGCAGCTCCAGCGGGTCTAAAAATTGGTCGTCAAGCCGTTTCAAAATGCCATGAACCGGCTCCAAACCCTTGAGCGTTTTGAGGAACAAGCGGTCGTCTCGCACCAGCAAATCGCTGCCCTCGACCAGCGTCAGGCCGAGGTAGCGGGCAAGGTAGGCATGCTCAAAATAAGTCTCGTTGTACGGCCCTGACGTCAGCAGCACCACCCGACTGTTGGCCACCGGACTCAACGCCCGCAGGCTGCCCACCAGCGCGTGGTAGGTGTCGGCTAGCCGCTGCACCTGCATTTCACGAAACGCCTTGGGAAACAGCAGCGAAATGGTGCGTCGGTTCTCCAGCAGGTAGCCCAGCCCAGAGGGCGCTTGGGTGCGTTGGGACACCACCGACCAACGACCGTCGGGGCCGTGCGCCAAGTCAAACGCGGCAATATGCAAATAGGTGCCGCCCGCCGGCTTGACGCCTTGCATTGGCCGCAGGTAGCCCGGATGACCGTGCACCAGCGCGCTGGGCAGCAGGCCCTCGGCGAGCAGGCGCTGCGGGCCGTAAATATCGGCCATGATGCTGTTGAGCAACTTGGCGCGCTGGGCCACGCCAACTTCAATTTGGGCCCAGTCCGCGCTAGACACCAACATCGGGAACAAGTCCAGTGACCAGGGCCGCTGCGGACCGTCCGCATCAGCGTAGACGTTGTAGGTAACGCCGTTGTCGCGAATTTGGCGTTGTAAGTTCGCGCTGCGGCGATTCAGGTCGTAGAAGCCGTCGGTGCCCAAATGCTCAAAAAAAGTAGCCCACAGGGGCGACAAAGGCGTGCGCAGAGCGGCCTCGGCGGCTGTGGCCGCTTGCGCCGCAGGCGGCGTTGGAGCAGCGCCGAAAAGCGGTGCCAGCGCGGTGGGTGAGGCCATCGGCGGCATTGACGCCAGCAGCACCATCGGCACTAGCGGCACTAGAGGCACCATGGTTTGTGCCGCCTGACTCCCCTGACTCGCTAGCGTCTGCGCTTGACTTTGAAGCTGGCTAGGCAGCAGGGGCGGGCCAGACAGCTGCAAATTGTTGGGAGTAGCCGGCGTTGCCGCGGGCGCTAGGCGGGTGGTCACTGCACCGCGCAGCTCGTCGAAGTGCCCAGCCGCAGCCGCCGGTGCCAGCGCAGCAGCAATCTCGGCCGGGCCTTCAAGGGCAAGACCAGAAAAAAGTGGGGCGTGATGACTGTCCACGCTCATTTAGCGATCT
>JAYULP010000001.1:0-1049 GCA_043763445.1 Polaromonas sp. | reverse complement strand
AAAGGAATCAACACTCTAGCCGCCACAGTAAATAAAGTGATGAATCTGGCCGCATTGGCTACTGGCAGCGCTATCCCGACGGGTGCGCCCAGCATGGCGGAGTTGAGCGAGCTGGGGGTGTTCACCGCCCTAGCCAATACGCCGGCAGAGCAAACCGCAGTGTGGCAAGCCATCATTGACTCGGCGGACAGTGGCAGTGGGGTGATGACGATTTCGCAGCTGCAGGCGTTGGTTAACGCCCATGCTGCCTAGGCAGTGAATGGCTGCAACAAGCGTTGTGATGGCCACCGCCATCACGGCAGCGGTATTCGGCTCCGGTGTGTGGGCGCAAAGTACGCCGGCTGCAGCGGACACAGCCAACGTGCAGTTCGGTGCCATTGCTGCGTCGCTTGAGCAGGCGGCGGCTAATCATCCTAGTGTTCAGTCGGCACGCCAAGGGCGTATCGGCAGCGAAGCTGGCTATGACGCGGCGCGCTGGCAATACTACCCCAGCGCTAGTATTGCAACTGAACGCGGCAGTAACGAGACGCAGCGCAGCTTAGGCGCTACAACCAGTACTACCTTGCGCTTGCAACAAAACCTGTGGGCTGGCGGGCGAATTGATGCCAGCGTTAGCGCTGCGCAGCGGCGGGTACAAGTTGCACAACTGAGCGTGTTAGAAGCCCAGCATACCGTTGCTAGCCGCACTTTGGACGCGTGGCTGGCGCTGCTGACCGCTTTTGGACGTCAGCAAACGACACAGCTGGGTTTGAGTCGCTTGCAGCGTTTGGCTGAGATGATGGGTCGCCGTGTGGACCGCGACATTTCGCCAGGTGTTGATGCGATGTTGATGCGCTCTCGCGTCACGCAGGCGAAAAGTGACCTTTTGGCTCAAGTTGCTGCGCAAGACAACGCCAACGAGCGCTTGGCGCAATGGGTGGGCCAGCCCAGCCACCTTCATAATTTAGACAGTGCAACCTTGACGCAGACATTACAAGATGCGGTAGTGCGTTTGCCGGCCAGCACGCTAACTGACATTTTGGACGCGCTGGACACACAACCCGCTTTGC